>NZ_DBNHSF010000026.1:0-10904 GCF_057143545.1 Candidatus Andeanibacterium sp. | reverse complement strand
CCGATCGCCGCGCTGCTGGTCGAGATGTTCCCCAGCCGCATCCGCTATACCGCGATGAGCCTGCCCTACCATATCGGCAATGGCTGGTTCGGCGGGTTCCTGCCCGCGATCGCCTTTGCGATGGTCGCCGCGACCGGCAATATCTATGCCGGGCTGTGGTATCCGGTGAGCGTGGCGCTGCTGACGCTGGTGGTTGGGCTGCTGTTCCTGCCCGAGACCTTCAGGCGGCACATCGAGCACGACGGCTAAGGCGAGCTAGCGCGCGCCAAACCAGTCCGCCACCGCCTGCCGCTGGGCTTCGCTCATATGGAGGCCGAGCTTGCTCCGCCGCCACAGCACGTCGTCGGCGCAAATGGCCCATTCAGCGTCGCTCAGATAGCGCAATTCGGCCTCGCTGAGGCCCACGCCAAAGCCGCGCCCCAGATCGGTCCAGTCCTTCGCCTCGCCCAGCCAGCGCGCCGCGCGGGTGCCATAGGCGCGGACTATCCTTGTGGCGTCGCTGTCGGACAGGAACGGGTGTTTCGCCTGCAGCGAGGCGATCAGCGCCGGTTGCCCATCGACCGGGAAATTGCCGCCCGGAAGGGGCGTCCTGGCGGTCCAGCCAGGAGCCGACAGTTCGGGCATGCGCTTGCCCAGCAGATTGACCGCCTCTTCCGACAGGTGGCGGTAGGAAGTGATCTTGCCGCCATAGACACCCAGCAGCGGCGCGCCCCGGGATGGATCCGAAATCGGGATGCGATAGCCGCGGGTCGCCGCCTCGGGCCTCCCGGACCCGTCATCGACCAGCGCGCGCACCCCGGCATAGGTCCAAACGACATCGTCCCTGGTGACCGGCTTCGCGAAATAGCGGCTGGCACTCTCGCAGAGATAGCCGATTTCGTCCGCTCCCGCGGAAACCTCGATCAGCGAGCCTTTGTGGTCGCGGTCGGTCGTTCCGATCAGCGTGAAATCGCGTTCATAGGGGATCGCAAAGCAAATCCGGGTGTCGGGCAGCTGGAAGATATAGGCATAGGGATGGTCGAACAGCTTACGGGTGACGATATGTGATCCGCGCACCCGGCGGATGCCATAAGGTGGCTCCTCGCCCGCCAGACGTGCGACATCGTCGGCTCCGGGCCCTCCGGCATTGACCAGCGCGCGTCCGGCAAACGTTCCTGAATGTGTCTCGACCAGCCAAAGGTCGCCTTCCCGCCGCGCCGACAGGACAGGCGTATGCGTCCGGACTTTCGCGCCCTTCTCATGCGCATCGAGCGCATTGAGCACCACCAGCCGGGCATCGTCGACCCAGGTGTCGGAATATTCGAAGCCGTCGGTCAGCGCCGGATCGAGCACCTTGCCCGCCGGATGCTTTCGCAGGTCGATCGCCTTGGCGCCGGGCAGCCTCTTGCGCCCGCCAAGATGGTCGTAGACGAACAGGCCGAGCCGCAGCATCCAGCGCGGGCGCAGGCCCTCGCCGCGGGGCAAGACGAAGCGCATCGGGCGGATCAGATGCGGGGCGATCCCCCACAGGATTTCGCGCTCCTGCAACGCTTCGCGCACCAGGGCGAATTCGTGATATTCGAGATAGCGCAGCCCGCCATGCACTAGCTTGGTCGAGGCCGAGGAAGTGCCGCTGGCAAGGTCGCGCGCTTCGAGCAATAACACCTTCGCGCCCCGGCCCGCCGCGTCGCGGGCGATCCCCGCGCCGTTGACCCCGCCGCCAATGACAATCACGTCGAAGGCGGTTGGATCGCTCAAATGTCGTGGCTCCGTTCGGGCGGACGCGCATGCAGCCTGCGGAACAGTTTCCCGCGCTCGCTGTAAAGGATCAGCAGCAGCGCCAGCGACGCCGCCAGCAGCAGCGACCAGGCGAGCGGCCTTGCCGTATCGTCATAGGCCTGGCCGATAGCGATTCCGATCACCGATGCCCCGAACATGCGGATGAAGGCCTGGATCGAGGCCGCTGCCCCGGCGATCTCGGCAAAGGGCTGCATCGCGATCGACCCAAAATTCGCGCCGAGGAAGCCGAGCAGCGCAAGATTGGCCGCCATCAGCGGCAGGAACCATTCGATCTGGTTGCTGTGCGAGGAATGCGAGACCCACACCTGCAGCGCGCTGATGGCGATGAAGGCGATCAGCCCGGCATGGGAGACGCGCCGCGCGCCGAATTTCTCGACGATCCGCGAATTGACGATGCTGGCGACCGCCATGGTCGCTGCTGTCGCCCCGAACACATAGGGGAACATGTCGCCCGCGCCGAAATGCTCGCCGACCAGCTGCTGGGCCGAATTGACGTAGCCGAACACCGTCCCGATCACCAGCGAAGTGCCGAGCACATAGCCGATCGCGGCACGCGAAGTGACCGAGATATACATGTTGCGCAGCAGCACCCGGGGAACGATTTCCTGGCGGTATTCGCTGTGCAGCGTCTCGGGCATGCGGATCCAGGCCCAGGCCGTCATCGCCAGGCCCATCACGCCCAGCCCGATGAAGATCCAGCGCCACCCGGCGACGTACAGCACCAATTGCCCGATACTGGGCGCGATCACGGGGACGGTAATGAAGACCGCCGAGATCAGCGAGAACACCCGCGCCATGCTGTCGCCTTCGAACTGGTCGCGGATAATCGCCCCGGGCAGCACCATCAGGCCCGCGCTGAAGAAGCCTTGCAATCCGCGCAGTACGATCATCTGCGTAAACGTCTGGGCAAAGGTGCAGGCAAAGCCGAACACGACGAAGGAAGCGAGCGAGATCATCAGCAGGCGCTTGCGCCCGAAGCGGTCCGCCAGCAGTCCCGGCGCCAGCGTTCCCGCGCCCGAGGCGAGCAGGAACACGCCGACGATCAGCTGGCGGTCATTGGCATCGAGCGCGCCGAGCTCCCCGGCAATCTCGTCGATCGCCGGCAGCATCCCGTCGATCGCGAGCGCGTGCAACGCCATCAGCATGGCGGTTATGAAGACCAGTTCGGTCCGGCCCAGCCTGCGGTGTCCGGGCCGCTGGACGATATGTTCGTCGGTCGAGTCCATCCCCCGCCCATGCCGCCCGGGGACGGCTAAGGCTAGAAAAAAGGGTAGCGGCAATGCCCCCTTCCCCGTTGATGGGGGAAGGATAGCGCAGCTTGCCTCCGCAGGAGGCTAGCGGAGCTTGGATGGGGGTGAGGTCGCGTTCCCACGAGATATCACCCCCTACCCAACTTCGACTAGGCCCGTTGGGCCAAGTCTCCGTATCCCTCCCCCATCGAGGGGAAGGAAGCTGGAGTGATCGCCACGACCCGCCTAAACTCGACACATGGACGATGGCGAAACGGAAGAATTCGACGAGGATGGCGAGGCCGATGGCCTTCGGAAAATCATCCATGTCGACATGGATGCGTTCTTCGCCAGCGTCGAGCAGCGCGACAATCCCGATTTGCGCGGCAGGCCCGTCGCGGTCGGCGGGGCGGGCGGAAGGGGCGTGGTCGCCGCGGCCAGCTATGAGGCGCGGCAATTCGGCGTGCGCTCTGCCATGCCCAGCGTGCGGGCGCAAAAGCTCTGCCCCGGCCTGGTCTTCGTGAAGCCGCGGTTCGAGGCCTATCGCGCGGTCTCGCAGCAGATCAGGGCAATCTTCCGGCACTTCACGCCGCATGTCGAACCGCTGAGCCTCGACGAGGCCTATCTCGACGTGACCGACGACATTCGCGGGATCGGTTCGGCCACCCGCATCGCCGAGCTGATCCGCACTCGCATCCAGAAAGAAACCGGGCTCACCGCCAGTGCGGGCGTCTCCTACAACAAGTTCCTCGCCAAGCTCGCCAGCGACCAGAACAAGCCCGACGGGCTGTGCGTGATCCGGCCGGGCGAAGGCGCGCGCTTCGTGCGCGACCTGCCGGTGCGGCGGTTCCACGGCGTCGGGCCAAAGGGTGCGGAGAAGATGGCGCGGCTGGGCATCGCGACCGGGGCGGACCTCGCGGCCAAGGACATCCACTTCCTGCGCGAGCATTTCGGCAGCTTTGCCGACTATCTCTATCGCGCGGCGCGGGGGATCGACCTCAGGCCCGTGCGCGCCCACCGCAAACGCAAGTCGCTGGGCGGCGAGCGGACCTTCTTCGACGACATTTCCAGCGGAGCCGCCGCCCACGCCAAGCTCGAGGAGATCGCCGGGATCGTGTGGGACCGGATCGAGCATTCGGAAACGCAGGGCCGCACCATCACGCTCAAGCTGCGCTACAATGATTTCCGGACCGTCACCCGCGCCCGCACGCTCGATCACCCTATTGGCGGCAAGGAGGAATTCACCCGCACCGGCCGTGAATTGCTCGACGAATTGCTGCCCCTGAAGCTCCCGATCCGGCTGATGGGACTGACCCTGTCATCGCTCGACAGCGGCGGTCCGGAAGAAGAGCGCAAGCCCGATACCGCCCAGCTATCGCTGCTCTAGCAGCGCAAGGCACTGGGCGACGAAGGCGTTGCAGTCGGCGGGCAGCGAATCCCGGGCGAAGAACCGCGCTTCGGCCACTTCGCGCCGGTCGGGGCGCGGCAGGCCGACCACTTCCCCGGCGAAGATGTGACGGACGATCGGTGCGCCGTGGAGTGTCGATTCATGGAGCGCAGCGGCGGCCAGGCCGAAGATCGCGCAATCGAGCTCTTCGGCGAATTCGCGCAGCGCGGCCGCTTCCGGGTCTTCGCCTGCGCGGACACCGCCGCCGGGCAAGGTCCACAGGCGGCTGCCATAAGTGTGGCGGACGAGCAGGAACTCGCCGGCGCCATTGGTTGCAACCACCGTCACTCCGGTGAGGCTGGGACTGGCGATTTTCCACCATGCCTTGCGCGAGGCATGCGCGAATTTGAGCCCCGCGCGGTGCAGCGAAGCGGGGATCAGGTGAAGCATGTCACTGGCTGGCTCGCCGTGCCCAGCAACCGCGCGACGGGCAGGTCATGCTCGCCGCGCAGGGCGGCCTCGAACACGGCGCGCTTGTCCTCGCCGCGGATGACGAACAGGATCTCGTCGGCATCGAGCAGCGCCGGGATGGTCAGGCTGATGCGGTCGAAGGGCGCTTCGGGCGGCAGCGGGTCGGGCGTCAGGCGCTTGACGCGCGCGGGCTCGTCCACTTGCGGATCGGTGTTGGGAAACAGCGAGGCGATATGCCCGTCATTTCCCATGCCCAGCCAGGCGAGCGCGAAATGCGGTGTTGTTTCAACCACTTCGAGCGGCACAACCACGGCACCAAGCGGTTCGAAGATCGCCCTGATCCGCCCGACATTGCTCGCCGGATGGGTTTCCCCGACCACCCGGTCATCGCCCGGCCAGATCGCGACCCGCTTCCAAGCTAGCGGCATGGCGGCGAGCCGTTCGAGAATCGGAAACGGTGTCGAGCCACCCGGCACGGTGACGGTCACCATTCCCTCCTGGCCAGCGAGCGCGGCCATGAGCCTGCCGTGCAGCCATTCGGCGATGGCGGCATCGTCCTGGCCCTTGATGAGGCTGACCCTGCTCATTGGCCTAGAGTATTCCGCGCGGCGACAGCCCTGTCCAGATCGCGGCAGCCAGCAACAGGCCCGCTATCACCAGCCTGATCGCCCGGAGCGGCAGGCGCGCCGGCAAGCGGCTTGCCAATGCCCAGCCAAGCGAAAGCGCCAGTCCTCCGCCGATCGCTCCGCCCAGCCCCGCGAGCAGCGGATCGCTCGCCGCAGCCAGCGCCACCAGGATGAAACGCGCCGCATCGAACACTTGCCGCGAGGCGATCACCAGGGCGATCGCGAACAGCGAGCGGGTCGGCTCCTTCGGTTCCGTCCACAGGAACGGCCAGGCAAGGTCGATCGCGGCGATCAGGAACGCCAACGCGACGATCGCCTTGATCATAAGGGGATCGAAGAGCTGCGCGATGACGGCGCCGAAGGCCGCTGCCAGAGCCGCCGTGGCAATCGCGGCGCCCCACGAAGCCGCCAGCAACGCGCCGGATCGTCCGAGACTTGCCGAAAGTCCGGCCACCATGCGCTGGTCCCGCCCGCCGGTCGCGGCGAGCAGGCAAGCGATCAGCGCCAGGAGAAAGCCGGACATTCCGGAAAGCTAGCATGAATTGATGGAGCGGGTGAAGGGAATCGAACCCTCGTCTTAAGCTTGGGAAGCTCCTGCTCTGCCATTGAGCTACACCCGCGAAGGAGCCGCCCTTTGCACGCTCTCCCGCAAGTGGTCAATCCGTCCCGGTAGGCGGTTGGGCGATTGGAACTTTGACAAATATGCTCGCCGCTCTACCGGACAAAGTGATTTCAGTCGAAACCCTTTCCAGACCGTCCAGACCGGAGCCGATCATGCGCCGCAGCCTTCCCTTGCTTCTCCTCGTTTCCGCCGCATCGCTGGCGGGGTTGACTGTCTCGACGCCCGCAATGGCGCAAGCCAGCGCCACGGCGGTCGCGGCCCAAAGCGAGAGCGAGCGGCTCCACGCCTGGTTCGAGGAGAAATACGAAGAATCGCTGATGACGAGCCCGCTCTCGCTCACCGCGCTGGGGCGCAAGGAGCGCTATGGCGAGCTCGACGACCTCTCGATCGAGGAAGCCGACCGGCAACTCGCCTGGTATGCGGCCACGGTCGAGGAGCTTGAGCGCGAATTCGATTACGACGCGCTCGGGCCCGAGGACCAGCTGTCCTACGATCTCTGGAAATACGACCTCGAGGGCGATCGCGAAGGGGTCAAATGGCGCGGAAACGCGTATATCTTCACCCAGATGCAGGGCGTGCACGGCCAGTTGCCGAGTTACATGATCAGCCTGCACCGGGTCGACACCGAAGCGGACATGCAAGCCTATATTTCGCGGATCAACCAGTTCGACCGCGCCCTGTCGCAATTGCTCGCCCGGGCAGAGGAAAATGCCGCGCATGGTGTGCGACCGCCCTATTTCGCCTATGACATCGTGATCGACGAACTCGGCAAGCTGGTGAGCGGCGCGCCGTTCGACGATGGACCGGACTCCGCGATTTTCGAAGACGGCAAGGCCAAGATCGTCGCGCTGGTCGACAAGGGCGAGATCGACCAGGCGAGGGCCGACAGCCTGGAGGCCGAACTTCGCCAGGCGCTGCTGACTTCGTACAAGCCCGGTTACGAGAAGGTCCTCGCCTTCATGACCGCCGACCGGGCCAATGTGCCCGAGGTCGCCAGCGGCGTCAGCAGCCTGCCCGACGGGCTCGCTTACTACCAGTATCGCTTGAACGACTGGACCACCACCGACCTGACCGCCGACGAGATCCATGAAATCGGCCTCGCCGAAGTGGCGCGGCTGCTGGGCGAGATGGAAGCGATCAAGGAGAAGGTCGGTTTCGAGGGGACGTTGCAGGAATTCTTCGATCACCTACGCGAAGGCGATTTCAACTATTACCCGGACACCGACGAGGGCCGCCAGGCCTATATCGACGACGCCACGGCCGCGATCGAGAATATCAAGGCCAAGCTGCCCGACTTCTTCGGCATCCTGCCCAAGGCGGGCCTCGAGGTCCGCCGGGTCGAGCCCTTTCGCGAACAGGATGGCGCGGCCCAGCATTATCGCGCGGGCACGCCGGACGGCTCGCGCCCGGGCATCTATTACGCGCATCTTTCGGACATGACCGCGATGCCCAAGAGCATGCTCGAAGTGATCGCCTATCACGAGGGCCTGCCGGGCCATCACATGCAGATCTCGATCGCACAGGAATTGGAAGGCGTGCCGACCTTCCAGACGCAGGCCGGCTATGGCGCCTATGCCGAAGGCTGGGGCCTCTATTCCGAATGGCTGGCCCGCGAAATCCCGGGCACCTATGCCGATCCCTATTCCGAGTTCGGCCGCCTGGCGAGCGAGATGTGGCGCGCGGTGCGGCTGGTGGTCGATACCGGCATGCACGCCAAGGGCTGGAGCGAGCAGCAGGCGATCGACTATTTCGCCTCCAACATGGCCGATTCGGAAGCAACGATCACTTCGGAAATCCGCCGCTACCTGGTGCTGCCGGGACAGGCGACCAGCTACAAGATCGGCATGCTCAAGATCCAGCAATTGCGCGCCCGGGCCGAACAGGCGCTGGGCGACGAGTTCGATATCCGCACTTTCCACGATACGGTGCTGGGCGGAGGCAGCATGCCGCTAGACCTGCTCGAACGCCGGGTCGACACCTGGATCGCCGCCGAACTGGCGGATTGACCTGACGCTGGGCGGGGGTCCTTGATGCCCTGCCCCGCCCGCTACCAGCCCGATTTGGGCAGGTAATAGATCGGCGAGGTCCAGGCCCGTTCCTGCAGGGTGGCGGGGACCTCCCTGGACAGCGCAATGCCGTTCTCGACCGCGAGATAGGTGCTCCAGCGCGGGGTCGGGATTTCGAGCACCCGCGCGTAATAGATCGCCGGGACAGCGGGATCGAATTCGGGATCGGTCCATTCGCCGGTCAGCCGCACCGCACCGATCGTGTTACGATAGCTCGCGGTCTTGAGGTCGACCGTGCTCCCGATTGCCGGCAACCTGCCGTCGGCGCCCAGCCTGCGATCGCCGGCCCAGCTGACCTCGAATATCTTCTCCCTCGGTTCGCCATCCTCGAGCCACAGCTTGATCACCTGGATCCGGTCGAGATTGCCCGAATCCGGATCCTTCAAGGCATCGAACAGGAAAGTCGGGGCCGCGCGGCCCTGCCGGTCCGAAGGCAGGTTGCCGCCCATCGGCACGCCCCAACGATAGGCGAGGTCGGCCCAATTGTCGCGCCCGGTCACGCCCCTGGCGAAGTTCCAGCCGCCGAACATGCGCACCTGCATCCTTGGGCCTGAGGTGGCGAAAACCTCGCGCCGCTTCATCGCCGCGAAGATCGCTTCCCTGGTGTTGCGCTCGGCCCAGACGCCGGTGATGCCGCTGGCGCTGATCTTGACGGTCGGGCCGTTGAGCACCCCGCCGCCGCCCGACATGTCGGGATGGAGCAGCGCTTCGGGCTTCGAGATGTCGTCTGCCCCCAAGGCCATGGTGCGGTTGAATTCCTCGGTTCCCGACACCGCCAAATGATAGTCCGACGCGCCGACGAAACCGTAGCGGAACGGGTTTACGCCGAGCTTCTGCTGGAGGATCAGCCCGCGCTGCAGCGCTTCGCGGACATAGGACCCGCCGATCGGGCGGTAGAGCCGGGTCGGATCGTTGTAGAAATAGTGGTTCATCAGCTCGAAATCGGCGAATTCGTCGGTCGGCGAGAGCTCGGGATGGGTCTCGCTGGTGCCCTTGGTCTGGGTGATTTCGGCGAGCGGCTCGTTGCGGGCCGACATTTCGGCATATTCGCGATCCATCCAGCGCGCGGCGCTGTCCTGGTAGGAGAAGGCGAGCCCGTCCGAGAGATTGGAATTGTGCGGGATCATCAGCGAATCGACCCCGTTCGCCCGGTTGGATTCGGCATAGCGCCACAGATCGCGGACATCGCGGCTGTCGAGCGCACTGAACGGCAGGTCGGGATAGGTCGGCCCGGGAAATACCGTCACCCGGTGGAAATGGGCGTTTCCGGGCGTATGCGACCATTCGAAGCCGACGAAGGTCGTGAACTGTCCCGGCCGGTAATAATTCTCCGCCGCGTCGATCACCCGGTTCCAGACCGACCGCCGCAGGTCATAGCGCCTGAGTTCCGGGAACGGCCCGGTCCGGCCCGAAAATCCCGAGCCAAGGATCTGTCCGCCGGCCCCGCCGAAACCGCCATCGGGCGGCGTCGCGAGGTCTGCCGGCCAATGCGTGTCGCCGAGCGGTCCCTCCGGATCCCGCGCGAGATTGACCATGCCGAGATATTCGGCGTGGTCGGTCACCGCGAGGAAATCGAGCCGCGCCTTGCGCTTGTATTTGCGCCCGAGGACTTCGACCTCCTCGCCCATGGCAAAGCGATAGGCGGCCTCCGGCCCGAGCTGGACGCCGCTCGCCACCGCCGCATCGAAGGACATTCCGGTATGGAGGTGGAGATCGCCGAAAAAGGCATGGCGCTGGGGATGGGGCACGAAATTCGACACCTGGGCATCGAGTGCGGCCGAAGCAGCAAGGACTCCGGCTCCAACCACCAACCCGATTACCGTCAAGCGTCTCCCGCGCATCGAACCCTCCCATTGCCGGGTGGCTTTATGCACTCGGATTCACATCTTTGCCAGACCGGAGGCGATTACGTGCGTCAGTCGCCGCCAGCCACTTCGCGCACCCGATACTGCAAGCGCAGCGCCTCTACCATCGCATCGATCCGCTCGCTACGGGCATTCTCGACAAAGGCGCTGGCGACCCGGTCGCGCACCTCCTCGAACGAGGGAACCTGCGCCGCTTCCCGTTCGCCGACCAGCACCAGGTGCCAGCCATAGCCCGAGCGGAACGGCCCGCTCCATCGGCCGAGCGGCGCAGCGTAGATCGCCTTGGCCAATTCGCTGTCGCCGAACAGCTGGATCGCATCCTGCGGGCCGAGGCTGGCGTATTCGGCCTGCAGCGGCGAGCGGTCGGCGGTGGCGGTCCGGCCCGCTGCCAGCGCCGCTGCGGCGCGCGCTTCGGCCTTGTCCCAGCCTTCCCGGTCGGGGTCGAAATAGAGCAGGCGGATGCTCGCCCGCGCGGGTAGGCTGAAATCCGCTTCGTGCCCTGCAAAATAGGCCCTGAGCTCGTCTTCCGGCACATCCTCCGGCAGGATGTCGGCCGCGAATTCCATCTTCTGGATCAGCCGCTGGCGGATGATCGCGTCGCCCTGGTCGAGCCCCTGCCGCAAGGCTTCGCGATAGAGCATTTCCTCGCGCACATAGCGCTCGAGCAGCGCGTCCATTTCGCCGGCGTTGGGATAGGTTCCCATCTGCGCGCGATAGGCGCGCGAAATCCGTTCGCGCAGGGCCGGGTCGATCACGATCTCGCGCTCGGGGTTGCCGCTGAAGCCGCCGAAGACGAGGAACAGCGCCGCGCCAACCAGTCCGAACTGGACCAGCGGCTCGCGCAAGGCGCGCTTGAGCC
>NZ_DBNHSF010000025.1:0-3108 GCF_057143545.1 Candidatus Andeanibacterium sp. | reverse complement strand
TCGATCCCGGTCAGGTATTTGGCATGCTTGTAGCCCAGCTGGCGTTCGATCCGCATCCTGAGCGGCGCGCCGTTGCGGATCGGCAGCGGCTCGCCGTTCAATTCGTGCGCGACGATTGTCTGCGGGTGGAACGCGTCGACCAGGTCGATACTTTCGTAATAGGGCCCGCCGCGCAGCGTGTCGGCGCAGCGGAAGACGATGAACTTCGCCTCCGGCTTGAGCCCGGCCAGGTCGAGCAATTGCTTCAGCTGCGGCCCGGTCCACTGGCCGATTGCGCTCCAGCCTTCGACGCAATCGTGGCGGGTGATCTGGGTCCGTTGCGGGAGCGCCCTGAGCTCGGCGAGCGATAGCGACAGCGGGGTAGCCACCAGCCCGCTTACCGATAGGCGCCAGTCGGCGAAACCGGCCGCGGCCTGCGCCTGGTATTCTTCGCCTTGCGGGTTGACCGTGCCGTTGCCGCGGAAGAAGGGCGAAATGTCGGCCGGCGCGAATTCGCGGGCGAGAGCGGTGCGGCGGCCGAGCAAATCGTGCAGGCTCTCGTTCCAGCCCTGAGCGGCCTTGAGCAGCGAGGAGCCGGGTCCGCTATCGGCGATCTTCGAACAGCCGGCGACGACGAATGCGCCCAGTCCGGCAAGGAGATGGCGGCGTCTCATGTTGCCCCTCCGGTAATCATGTCGCGGACCTGCTTGACCGGGCCCGACAGCAGCACCAGCACGATATGGATCACGAAGAAGCCGAGCAGAGCCCAGGCCGTGATGAAGTGGATCGAACGGGCGCTTTGCCTTCCCCCGAAAATGTCGATGAGCCACGGCCAAACGGCATCCATTGCAGGGCTCATCGCGAGCCCGGTGAAGATCATCAGCGGCAGGAAGATGAAGATCACCACGCCATAGGCCAGTTTCTGCAGGAAATTGAACTTCGAGCCTTGATGGGTGAAATCGAACCTCAGATGCTTCTTCACATCGGCCCAGATCGCGCCGGGCCTCCATTCGGCGAAGCTGGTCACGATATCGCGCTTGAAGTGGCGATTGCCGAGCGAGACGATCATGAACAGCAGCAGGCCCAGCGCGAACGGCCACGCCATCAGCAAGTGCCAGTCGCGCGCGGCCGAGAGGCTGTAATGGCCGGGGATCGTCGCCCAGCCGGGGAATTTCGGCAGCACCAGCCAGGCACTTTCCTCGGCAAAGCCCCAATGGCCCCAATAGAGCCGCGGATGGGCGTTCGAGATGTTGAGGCCCGACATGAACAGCACCACCACGCAGGCCAGGTTCACCCAGTGCCATAGCCGGGTGGAAAGCGCGTGCTTGCTGGCGGGTTCGCTCATGCTTGCTTACCTTCACGCGCGAGATAGATCACGTCGCGCTCGTGCCGCTGGAGATGCTGGCCTGAATCGACGAATACCGTCGTCCCGCTCGCGATCCAGCCCTCGGCCAGGAACAGCGCGGTGCTGGCGATCTCGTCGGGCCCGGTGCGGCGTTTTAGCAGGTTGAGCTTGCCCGAGATATCGAATTCCTCCTCCGACTGGTCGTAGCTCGGCAGGATTGCGCCGGGGGCGATCGCATAGATCCGATCCTCGGGCCGCCCGGCACCCATCGCCAGCATCGGGACAGTCGCGGCCAGCGCCTGCTTGCTCATCGTGTAGGAGAAAAAGTCCGGGTTCGGATTGGCGAGCTTCTGGTCGGTGATGTGGATAACGCGCCGTCCGCCGCGCGCTTGCGCATGGGCGAGAAATGTCTGTGCCATCAGCGCCGGGGTGGTGGCATTGACGGTCATCGCCTCGAGGTTCGTTTCCGGATCGAGCCCGCTCACAAGGTCTTCAGGAAAGACCGATGCCGAATTGATGAGCACGCGCCAATCGGGCAGCGCTTCGGCCAGTTCCTCGACCATCAGCTGCGCAGCATGGCAATCGGCGAGATCGCACTGGATCGTCTCGGCCGAGGGCAGCGAGTCCGCGAGCGCTTCGGCCTCGGCCTGCGAGGTGCCGTAGTGGATCACGACATGCCAGCCATTTTCCCCGAATCTGCGCGCAATCGCCGCGCCGATCCGCCTGGCGGCTCCGGTGACGAGGACGGCTGGAGGGACCATACTGCAATTGAAGCACATTTACGGGCGGCGGGACAGGGCCTATCCTGACGCCGATCGGCGGAATGATCGTCGGCCCGACACGCAAAGGAGGCGGCGGTGAGGTCGCTGATAATCGTCAACGATGCGCCCTATGGAAGCGAGCGCTGCTACAACGCGCTGCGGGTGGCGCATGCCCTGCAGAAGCGAGAAGACGCCCATGTCGACGTGTTCCTGATGGCCGATGCGGTTGCGGCAGCCCGCGCCGGGCAGCAGCCGGCCGAAGGCTATTACAATATCGAGCACATGGTGAAGCGCGTCCTCATGGGTAAGGGGCTGGTCTTGTTGTGCGGTACCTGCATGGAGGCACGCGGCCTCACTGTGGACGGCATTGTCGAAGGGGCGCGGGTCAGCAACATGGCGGAGCTTGCCGAGGCGATTGCCTTGGCCGACAAGGTGCTCACCTTCTAGGTTGCGAGTATATGGAATTGGAACGGCAACAGCACTGGGCAAAGGTCTACAGCGAAAAGGCCCCGAGCGAGGTCAGCTGGTATCAGGCCGAGCCGGAGCCATCGCTCGCAGCGCTCGACCGGTTCGATGCCAAGCTCCCTTCGTCGCTGATCGATGTGGGGGGCGGTGCATCAACTCTGGTCGACGCCTTGCTGGAGCGCGGCTGGTCCGACCTCACCGTGCTCGACATCGCCGAACCGGCGCTCGAAGCGGCAAGGGCCCGGCTCGGCCCGCTCGCCGGCAGGGTGAAGTGGATCGTCGCCGACATCACCTCGTGGCAGCCCGCTCGCCGATACGATGTGTGGCATGACCGGGCAGTGTTTCATTTCCTGACCGAGCCTGGCCAGCGCGAAGCCTATCGCCGGGCGCTGGTTGCGGGGCTGGCCGAGGGCGGGCTGGTCATCATGGCCACTTTCGCGCCCGACGGCCCCGAAAAATGCAGCGGGCTCCCGGTTCGGCGTTACGATGCCGATAGCCTGGCTCGCGAACTTGGCCCGCAAATTGAATTGATCGAATCCTGGCGCGAGGAACACCACA
>NZ_DBNHSF010000024.1:0-10085 GCF_057143545.1 Candidatus Andeanibacterium sp. | reverse complement strand
CCATCGCCACCAATCGCGATCGATGTCCCCAGCGAGGCACGTTCGGGAACGCAGACTTCGTCGGTGCAGGCAAGCCATTGGGCTTCGAGCGTGACCGGGACAACCGAGCCTTCGCGCGCATCGGCGGGAATGCTGAACGGCAGCAGCACCGCATATTGCCCTTCGTAGACATGGTTCATGAGGTCGGCGATGAGCAGCGTTTCGGGCACCGGATATTGCGGTTCGCCGACTTCCCAGCCGTCGGGAATGCCCCATTCGAAGCTGATCGCATAACCGGCATCGCCGGGATTCGACCAATAGCCGTGCCAGCTCTCCTCGGGCGTCATCAGCAGCGCGACCTCGAGCACTTCGCCCGGTGTCGCGGGACCTTCAGGCACCAGTTCGGCGGCTATATGGTTGGCGCGCGATTGGGCCAAGGCGGAGCTTGATGAGAGCGCCACCAGGACCAGGATCAGGAACTGCAGGAATACCCGGCTGACCGGCACGTGCTTCTGTCTCCCCGCGATCGAGCGAGCTTGCTTTGGATAGGACGCTCGGCCTAGAGCTTCGGCCATGGAGTTTCAAGGAGCGGAAATGGGCGAGAAGCGCGATCTGCTGATCCTTGGCGGCGGCCTTGTCGGCATGACGCTGGCGCTGGCCGCAGCCCGCAAGGGGATTTCGAGCCATGTGGTCGACCGCGCGGATCCCGCTTCGCTGACGGCGGATGGCTTCGATGGCCGCGCCTCGGCAATCTCCACTGCCAGCTGGAACCTGTTCGCCAATATCGGCCTGGCCGACCGGCTCGCTCCCCATGGCTGCCCGATTGCGTCGATCGCGGTGACCGATGCGATGCGCCCGGGGCGGATCGATTTCACCCCCGACGAGCACGAAGGCTCGCCCAAAGACTCTCTGGGCCTGATGTTCGCCAATCGCGAGTTGCGGCTCGCATTGTTCGAAGCCGCGCGCGAAGAGGAGCTGATCCACTGGCACGCGCCGGTCGAGGTGCTCGAGCGGACACGCGGCGAGCACGGGGTTTCCGCCAGACTGGCGAATGGCGTTGTCGTGGAAGGGGCGCTGATGGTGGCCGCCGAAGGCCGCCGTTCGCCGACCCGCGAGGAGGCCGGCCTGCCGATGGCGCATTGGGATTACCGGCACCGCGCGATCATCGTCGGTCTCGATCATGAAAAGCCGCACGACAATGTCGCCTGGGAGATCTTCTATCCCGCCGGACCGTTCGCGCTCCTGCCGATGAAGGACGGTCCGGGCGGGCAGCATCGCAGCGCGCTGGTCTGGACGGTCGCGGAGAAGGACGCCGAGGGCGTGCTCAAGCTGTCCGAGCGCGGCTTCCTCGCCGAAGTCCAGAAGCGGATGGACGGTCTGTTCGGTGAAATCCGCCTCAACAGCCCGCGATCGTCCTATCCGCTCGGCTTCCAGCACTCGGCGCGGATCACCGCCAACCGGCTCGCCCTGGTCGGCGATGCCGCGCACGGCATCCATCCGATCGCCGGGCAAGGCCTCAATCTCGGCCTGCGCGATGTCGGGGCGCTGGTCGAAGTGCTGCTCGACGGGATGCGGCTGGGCCTCGAGCCCGGCGATGCGCAATTGCTCGCGCGCTACGAGCGCTGGCGCAATCTCGACAATTTCAGTGTCGCGCTCGCCACCGACGGGCTCACGCGACTGTTCGGCGTGAAAGGTCGCACGGCGTCCGCGATCAGGCGCCTCGGCATGGCCGGAGTGCAGCGCATGCCGCTGCTGAAGCGATTCTTCATGGACGAAGCCCGCGGCATGAGCGGCCAACTGCCCGAACTGCTGCGCGCCTGAGGCGCCAGCCTATTCGAACCGTTCGTCCCTCACATCGCGGAGATTCTCTGGACTCCTGATGGCGGAAGTTTCGATCAGGTCGAGCGCGCGCAAGGCGGCGGCATAGCGTTCCGCATCGGCGAGCCACTGAGTCGCCCGATCCGCCCCGGGCATTTGCTCGATCTCGAGAATGGCATTCTGGATCTGGCCGGCTTCCAGGAAGATCCGCGCCCGTTCCAGACGCCTTGCGGGAGCGGGCGACGGAGTCGATTCCCGGCGGATGATGAACAGCTGGCCGATTTCGCGGGTGAACCATTCCCAGCCGGATTCCTGTTCCGGATCGTCGAGCAGGTCGGGCGCCATGGCATCGAGGCTGCCCCGGAGTTTGTCCACGGTCACCGGCCGTTCTGCCGCCCTTATCACGGCATCGACCGCATTGGGGTAAGCATCGCCGAAGCGCACTTTAAGCTGTTCCTCGAAATCGCCGAGCGGGGAACCGCGTTCGATCGCCCGCCTTGCGGCAAACGCAACGAGCAGTCCTTCGGCACGCGAGGCATTGCTGTAGGCCGCCTGGGCCTGCAGATCGAGCTGGGTGAGCCGCTGCTCCATCGCGGCCACGCGCGAATCGAGCCCGCCCTGCTGCTCGGCGACTTTCTCGGCCGCCTGCACGGCGACCGCCGCCTCGTTGGCTGCCGCGCTCGCGGTGCGCGCCACTTCTGCGTTATCGGACGAACCGGTGCCCGGTCCGGCCAGCGCTTGAGACGCGGAATCGGAAGCCGCCCTCTCTTCAGCTCCACCGAATGGATCGAGATCCCAGTTCCAGGTCACGATCGCGACCACCGCTGCGCCGAGCAGGAACGATGCGACGACGGCGAGCAAGAGCAGACGACTTGCCGGCATCTGCTGCACTTCCGTCTTTTTCTGCATCCTGGTGTAAAAGTCGTCGTTCATATTTTTCCGGCTGCGCCCGCCTAGCCTTTGGGCAGTATTTGGCACATGTGCCGAACAAGCGCCAGTAGTGCCGTTTCCCGCGGAAACTCCGCCGCCTCGACCCTGTGCCAGCCTGGACCGGCGGATTCGGCTATCCGCGGGCTGAGCGCGGCCAGCGAAATTCGCCCGCGATCAAGCGATTGTTCGTCGCACTGCGCGGCGAGGTGCCGCAAGGCCGCCGCCGAATGGACCAGCACCAGGGCGCCCTTCCGCAGTACGGCGTGCAGGCCCTCGGGCATCGCCAGCGGCGCGCTTTGGTAAGCGACGCGGGTCGTTAGCTCGACTCCCGCAGGAGGCTGGACTGCAACCCGATCTGCTGCGGCAAGCCGCAACAATTTCAATTGCCTGCCTTCCAGGCGGTCGAGCAAGGATTGCAGTCCGCCCTCGCCCGCAAGCGCGACATCGAAGCCGGCCTCCCGCGCGGCAATCGCCGTGCCCTCTCCGACCGCATAGACGGGCTTGTCCCGGAATTGCGCCAGCTGCTCGCCGCCATGGCGAATGGCGTTGGCGCTGCCCAGGAGGAGGCCATCGATCGCCTCAACGGGTGGGGGATTCCAGTCGCAAGGCCCGATCTCGAACAGCGGCCACCCTACGATGGACAATCCCAACTCCTTGCAGGCTGCTATGGTCGAAGAAAGGCCAGGTTCCGGCCTGATCGCCACGATCGCTGTCATGGCCGGCCCGCGAAAGTCTTGCGAATGGCGGGGCCGGCGCATTCCAGCAATTCCTGTGCCAGCGCGCGCGCCGCAGCGAGATCGCGCGCAGCAAACTCAACGCTTCGCTCGAGTTTGTCGCGGCCGTCCCCGCTGAACAATGCGGCTCGCATCGCGAGTTTGTCTTCCCCTGTGCAGAGGGCCGCAACCGGACTGTGGCAAGAGCCGCCAAGGCCTTCGAGCAAGGCCCGTTCGGCCAGCACCTGGTTGCGGCTGGCAGGATGGTCGATCGCCGCCAGCAAGTCCATCGTGGACGTGTCGCCGGAACGGCATTCGATCCCGATGGCCCCTTGAGCCGCTGCCGGAAGCCAGTCGCAAGGCTCAAGCTTCGATCCAACATCCTTCAGTCCAAGCCGTTCGAGGCCCGCCGCCGCCAGGAATGTCGCATCGGCCTCCCCTGCCCCGATCCTTGCCAGCCTCGTCGCGACATTCCCGCGAAACGGAACGATTGCGCAATCGGGCCGCAAATTGAGCAATTGCGCGGCCCTGCGAGGCGCGCCGGTGCCGACGCGTGCGCCATGCGGCAATTCCGCGATGCTCGCCGCCCCCACCAGCACATCGCGGATGTCGGCCCGCGGCAGGATCGCGGCGATCGCCAGTTCCGGCGGGCGGATTGTCTCGACATCCTTCATCGAATGGACCGCGGCGTCGATCCGCTGTTCCGCGAGCCAGGCATCGAGTTCCTTGGTCCAGAGCGCCTTGCCGCCGATTTCCGATAGCGGCCGGTCCTGCACCTTGTCGCCGCTGGCCAGGACCGGAACAAGCTCGACCGCACATTCGTCCCAGCCATGCGCGGCGCACAGCCGAGCACGTGCTTCATGTGCCTGCGCCATGGCAAGCGGTGAGGAACGGGTTCCAAGGCGCAGTTTGACGGTCTGGCTCATGCTGGCGCGCTTGCCCTAAGCCGCATTTGCGTCCAGTGAAACCCCGGATGAGGAGGATCCTCGGCATAGAATCCAGCTGCGACGAGACTGCGGCTGCACTGGTCGCGTCCGACCGGCGTATCCTTGCGCAGCGGATCGCCAGCCAGGACGACGCCCATCGCCCCTTTGGCGGCGTCGTTCCGGAGATCGCCGCGCGGGCCCATGCCGAGAGACTGGCCCCGCTGATCGCGGCAACCCTGGACGATGCCGGGATGACCCTGGACGAGGTCGATGCGATTGCGGTGACGGCCGGACCGGGGCTGATCGGCGGCGTGATGGTCGGGCTGGTCAGCGCCAAGGCGCTCGCGATGGCAAGCGACAAGCCGCTGATCGCGATCAACCACCTTGAAGGCCATGCGCTGTCGCCGCGCCTCGCCGATCCGGAACTGGAGTTTCCCTATGGCCTGCTGCTGGTGTCGGGCGGGCACTGCCAGATCCTGCAGGTCGATGGCGTCGGCGAATATCGCCGCCTTGCGACCACGATCGACGACGCCTTGGGCGAAGCATTCGACAAGACCGCCAAGATTCTCGGCTTGCCCTATCCCGGGGGGCCGTCGGTCGAAAATCTGGCAAAGGGAGGCGACCCGCAAGCGGTGCCGCTGCCGCGCCCGCTGCTCGGCAGCGAAGAGCCGCATTTCAGCTTTGCCGGGCTGAAGAGCGCGGTCCTGCGGGCCAAGGAAAGCGGCCGGCACGCGGATGCCGACATCGCCGCGAGCTTCCAGCAGGCGGCCATCGAATGCGTGCTCGATCGCCTGGCAATGGCGCTCGAAAGGATGGACGGGATCACCGCGCTGGTGGTCGCCGGAGGGGTTGCGGCAAACCTGCGGATTCGCGCGGCACTGGAAGAGGCGGCATCAGAACGCGGATTGCGCTTCGTCGCCCCGCCCTTGCCCTTGTGTACCGACAATGCCGCGATGATCGCGTGGGCCGGGCTGGAACTGTTGGCACAGGGCAGGAGCGATCCGCTCGACATCGCCGCCAGGCCACGCTGGCCGCTCGACCCTTCAGCCGAGCCGGTTCGCGGCGCGGGGGTGAAGGCATGAGCCGGATTGCGGTGGTCGGCGCCGGCGCCTGGGGCACGGCCCTGGCGCAAATGCTCGCCAGCGATGGACGCGAGGTCCTGTTGTGGGCGCTTGAGCCGCAGCTGGTCGAGGAAATCAACCAGAGCCATCGCAACAGCCTCTACCTTCCCTCGGCCAAACTCGCACCCGCGATCCGCGCGACCGGCGACATCGCGGAAGCAGCGGAGCGCGACATCGTCCTCCTGGTCACGCCCGCCCAGCACATGGGCAGGGTCCTGGCGACATTTCCGCGGTTCCCCCGCGACTTGGTGCTCTGCAACAAGGGGATCGAGGCCGGGACCGGGCGGCTGATGGCCGAAGTCGCGTGCGAAGCCGCGCCGGAGAGCGAAATCGCGGTCCTTTCGGGACCCACCTTTGCCCATGAAGTCGCGGCCGGCCTTCCGACCGCGGTCACCCTGGCTTGCGGCGGCGGCGAGAAGCAGTGGGACCGCATCGGGGAAGAAATCGCAAGACCCGCGTTCAGGCCCTATTATTCCGACGACCTTGTCGGTGCGGAGATCGGCGGTGCGGTCAAGAATGTCCTCGCCATTGCCTGCGGCGTGGTCGAGGGACTTGGCATGGGCCAGAATGCCAGGGCTGCCCTGATCGCGCGCGGCTATGCGGAAATGCAGCGTTTCGGCGAGGCGCTTGGCGCGAGGCGCGAGACGCTGTCCGGCCTTTGCGGCCTGGGCGATCTGGTGCTGACCTGTTCTTCGACCTCGAGCCGCAATTTCTCGCTCGGGAAGGCGCTGGGCGAAGGGCAGTCGCCCGCAACCCTGATGGCCAACCGCACCACCGTCGCGGAAGGAGCGCATACCGCGCCGGTGCTGGTCGAAAAGGCGCGCTCGCTTGGCGTCGCCATGCCGATCTGCGAGGCAGTCGACGACCTGCTTGGCGGTGCTCCCGTCGAAGGCGTTGTCTCGGCGCTGCTTGCCCGGCCGCTCAAGGCAGAAGGTCCGGACGTTTGAGCAGCGAAGGCTCCGGTCACGACATTGCCGCACTCGCCAAGGGCGGGCGGACCAATTTCTTCGGCTTCCTGCTGCGGCTTGCGGCGCGCCTGCCGTTCCTGTTCATCGCTGGACGCCTCTATGGCGACGAGATGCTGGGCCGCTTTGCCGCCGCGCTGGTGATAATCGAGCTCGCCAGCCAATTGGCGGTTCTCGGCCAGAAGCGCGGACTGGCCCACCAGTTGAGCCATGCGGACGGCCAGCCGGAATCGCATATCATTGCCGATGGCATGGTGATGAGCATGGTCTCGTCGCTGCTGATGATGGGGCTGCTGTTCCTGTTTCCCGACCCGATGTTCCCGAACGGACAGAACGGGCAATGGTCGATGCTCCTGCCGCTCACGATCCTGCCCTTTGCATTGACCGAAATCGCGCTCGCCGGGTGCGCCTATCGTTACGATGTCGGCAGCACGGTGAAGGCGCGCGCAGTCGTCGAGCCCTGGATCATTTCGATCGCGGCAGCGGTCCTGTTCCTGCTCATGCCGGACGACGGGCTCGAACTCGCCTATATCGCCTCGATTTTCGGGGCCAGCATTGCCGCTTTTGTCCCCGTCATCCGGCATTATGGCCTGCCGCGCGGCTGGATTCCCCACCCCGCGCGGATCGGCCTGCTTGCGTGGCGCAACCTCCCGCTGGCCGGTGCGGATGCAGTCGAATGGGGAACGCGCAAGCTCGACCTGGCGATCCTCGCGCAATTTGCATCGCCGGGCGCAGTGGGCGTCTATTACATTGCCCAGCAGGTTGCTTCGCTGCCGAGCAAGCTCAAGACCAGTTTCGAGCCGATTCTCGGCCCGGTCATCACCCGGGCCCTCAGGAACCACGATTACGGGGCGATTGCCAAGCAAGTCTGCCAGGTAGGATTCTGGATCCTTGCGATGCAGGCCGGGATCGCGCTGGCATTGGGGATCCCGGGCGAGGCGATTATGGGCCTGGTCGGGCCGAATTTCGTCGGCGGGACCGGCGCGCTGACCTTGCTCCTTGCCGCTGAAGTGGTTGCTGCGTTGGCGGTCGTTTCCGAGGCCGCGCTGATCTATATGGCAAGGGTCCGCAATCTCTGGGTTTCGCTGTTCACGATCGCGCTCCAGGCGACGCTGACAATCGCTTTCATAATGACAGTGGAGCATTACGGCCTGCCCGAAGTGTGGAAGGCGGCGGCGGCCGCGCTCGCCCTGTTCATCGCGCTCGGCACCGCATCGCTGATCAAGAGCTTCATGCTCGGCCGGATGCTCGGTGAATCGGTAAACAATTTCCGCTGGGCGCTGATATACGCGGTCGCGCCGGCGGTGATCGTGGGATGGTTCGTGACCCGCTACACGCCCGAATGGTTCGAACTTGCCGTGGGTGTGCCGCTGATCCTGGGCGCCTATGGCTGGGTCATCTGGCATCGCGGCTTCGGCCCGGAAGACCGGGTCCTGTTCCGCAGGAACGTGGTCCCTTCCCAAGGCGACTGACTTGCGCGCCGATGCGCCCGTTGGAATGAGCTGGCCCTGTCATTCAGCGATCATTCGCCGTTTGTCTGGACGCCGGTCATCATAGGCCGATAAGGTCGGTCCATGTCTCGCAGGCCCCCGATTCTGATAGCGCTTGGCGCGGGTTCGATTGTCCTGCTGGCACTCATTGCCGCGCGAACCAGTGCCGACACTCTTGCCGGTCGCCTGTCGGAGCAGGCCGAACGGGCCATCAGGCAAACGGGCTCGGCGAGCGTAAGCGCCGATTTTTTCGGCCTTTCGGGGTTTCCCAGCCGGCATCCGCTGCTTTCGGGCGGCGAGGGATTGAGCGAAGCCGCCCGCGACCGGATCGCCAAGACCGTCGCCGCCATCCCCGGGGTTGGCGGCATCCGCTGGGCCGATGGTTCGGCACTTGCTTCGAGCCAGGGTGAAACCTTCCGTCCGCTCAATTGCCAGGAAGATGTGCAGGCCTTGCTGCGCACAAGGACAATCCGCTTCGAGGAGAGCTCGTCGCGGATCGACATGTCCAGCCGGGACCTGGTCAACGAAGTGGCCGACGCCCTGCGCCCCTGCCTCGGCAGCATCATCGCGATAACCGGGCACACGGATGCGTCGGGAGAGGAGCCCGGCAATCTTGCATTGTCGCGCGAACGGGCCGATGCGGTGCGCGACGCGCTCATCCGGCGCGGAATTCCCGCGGATGGCTTGCGGACCCAGGGAGTTGGCTCGGCCCAGCCCGTCGAAGGGCTCGACCCGCTCGATCCCGCCAATCGGCGGATCGAATTCACAGTGATCGAAACCGTCCCGGTCAAACCGACGCCGGTGGACACTCCGGGGCCGCGATGACAGGGGAAAATCGCTAATGCCGATCTGGCTCGAACTGATCGTGTTGCTCGAGGTAACCTATTTGCTGGGCATCGGCATCGGCTGGGCTATCTGGGGCAGGACCGCTGACGGCGAAGGGGAACAGGCGCAATGATGGAACTCGTGGAAGCCAATTGGTGGGCCTTCGCGCTCGCGCTGGCGATCGGGATCTTCGTCGCCTGGTGGCTGTTTGTCGGCTACCGCAAGGCGCGCGTCGATCTGAAGACCTTCGATGTGCTCGATGAAGGCGCCGGCCCCGCGAGACGCAACCAGGCCTTGATCGATGCGCCCGCTCGGCCCCAACCCCTGACAACAGCGGAGCCCGGCATTGCTCCCGCAATCGCTGGAGACGACCTCACCCGGATCAAGGGGCTTGGTCCGAAGCTGGCCGGTTTGCTCAACGCACAGGGCATTACCCGCCTGTCCGAGATCGCGGCCTGGGACGATGCTGAAATCGACCGGATCGATGCCCTGCTGGGCGAATTCCAGGGCCGGATCCGGCGGGACAGCTGGGTCGAACAGGCCAAGTTCCTTGCGGCGGACGACATGACCGGTTTCGAGGAAAAATTCGGCAAGCTCTGACGCTTGGCACGGGTGCAAGGCGCGGCTAAGGAACCGGTTTCAGAGGAGACTATCCTGCATGTCCGGCATGGTTCCGTTCGACTGGTCCGATCCGTTCGACCTAGAAAGCCAGCTCAGCGAAGAAGAGCGCATGATCCGCGATGCCGCGCATGGCTTCGCGCAGAGCGAATTGCAGCCGCGGGTGATTACCGCTTTCCGCGAGGAAGCCGCAGCGCCCGAACTGTTCAAACTGTTCGGCCAGGCCGGCCTGCTGGGCGTCACGATTCCCGAGGAGTTTGGCGGCGCGGGTGCGGGCTACGTCGCCTATGGGCTCGTCGCGCGAGAGATCGAGCGGGTCGACAGCGGCTATCGCAGTATGGCCTCGGTCCAGTCCTCGCTCGTGATGTATCCGATCCATGCCTATGGCTCGGACGAGCAGAAGGCCAAATATTTACCCGGCCTCGCTGCGGGCGAACTGATCGGATGCTTCGGCCTGACCGAACCCGATGCCGGTTCCGATCCCGGCGCGATGCGCACGGTCGCCAAGCGGGACGGCGATGGCTTTGTCATTTCCGGCTCGAAAACCTGGATCAGCAATTCGCCGTTCGCGGACGTGTTCGTCGTCTGGGCGAAGAGCGAGGCGCATGACGGCAAGATCAGGGGCTTCGTGCTCGAAAAGGGCATGCCCGGACTCGAAGCGCCCAAGATCGAAGGCAAGATTTCGCTGCGCGCTTCGACC
>NZ_DBNHSF010000023.1:0-3028 GCF_057143545.1 Candidatus Andeanibacterium sp. | reverse complement strand
ACCTACCGGCAATCCTCGATCACCCGCGTGACTTCGGGCCAGCTCGGGATGTAGAGCGATGGCTCGCCCGCGACCTCCACCGCGAAGCGGCCCTTGCTGATCGCCATCGCGTCGAGCAGCCGGTCGTTGGCATCGAGATCGACCGCGACCAGCGTCTCGATCGCGCCCTGGCGCGGTTGGCCGGTGAACTGCCGCATGCTGGTCTCGGTGACGACCCGCATTGCGCGCGGTTCCTGCGCATCGCTCACCCGCCCGAGCGAAACCGTGCGGTTCGCCCGGTCGCAGCGCATCACGAAACCGAAATCCGTCGCGCTCGCGCCGAAGGCGGCCATGGTGAAGGGCGGGCGGGTGACATAGAACCAGTCGCCCGGCGATTGCGGCTGCTCCATCCAGCCGGAAGTGGCTTCGGACAGCGCCGGCGGGGGTGTCGGCGCGGGCGTTGGCGCAGGTTCCGGTGCCGGAGGCGGTGCGGGCGGCAGCGGCTCGGGCGCCGGAATGCAGGACCCGACCAGGATCAGGGCAAGGGCGGCGGCAATTCGGTTTGTCATCGCTTGGACTATGGGGCCTCTCCCGGACTGGCTCAAGTGGCCGCGGGCGGCTATCGCCATGATTCATGGCGAAGAAGCAACGGATCGACCAGCTGCTGGTGGAACGCGGGCTCGCGGAGAGCCGCGCGCGGGCGCAGGCGCTGGTGATGGCCGGGCTGGTCTATGCCGGGGAGCGCAAGCTCGAGAAGCCCGGCCAGCAGGTGGCGGAAGATACCACGATCGAGGTCAAGGGCCGCGATCATCCCTGGGTCAGCCGCGGCGGGATCAAACTCGCCCATGCGCTCGAGCATTTCGGGCTCGATCCGGCGGGTGCGGTGGCGATGGATATCGGCTCGTCGACCGGCGGTTTCACCGATGTGCTGCTGGCGAAGGGCGCGAGCCATGTCTTCGCGGTCGATAGCGGGACCAACCAGCTCGCCTGGAAGCTGCGGCAGGATCCGCGGGTGACCGTGCTCGAACAGACCAGCGCGCGGCTGCTCACCCCCGAATTGATCGATCGGGAATGCAACTGGGTGGTCTGCGATGCGAGCTTTATCGGGCTGGCCAAGGTGCTCGAAGTGCCGCTTGCGCTGGCGGCGCCGCATTGCCGGCTGGTCGCGCTGATCAAGCCGCAATTCGAAGTCGGCAAGGGCGAGGTCGGCAAGGGCGGGGTGGTGCGCGATCCGGCCTTGCACCGGCGGGTGTGCGACGAGGTCCGCGCCTGGCTCGAAGGCGCCGATAAGCACTTGGGGGGCTGGCGCATCCAGGGGATCGTCGAAAGCCCGATCACCGGGCCGGAAGGCAATGTCGAATTCCTGGTCTCGGCGGAGCGGGGGTGATTGATCCTCCCTGCGCCGCAGGCGTGGGGAGGGGGACCGCCGACCCTTCGGGTCGGTGGTGGAGGGGTGCTCTCCATCCAATTCAGCCCCTCCGTCAGCGCCATCGCAAAGCTCCTGCGCTGCCACCTCCCCATTCCTGCGGGAACAGGGAGGATTTTGTCTGTGCGGATTGGGCACAAGGTGCATCCCGGCGTTGCCCCTGCCCGAACTGCCCGCCAATATCCTCACACGATTCGCTTCGGAGTCCCGATGACCATTCTCGCCTCGCGTGCGCAGTTGAGGGCAAGTTTCTTCCGCTGGGCACTGTTCCTCGTTCCGCTGGTTATGCTGCTCGGCTTCCTCTCCGGCGAGGTTTCCGGATCGGCGGCCGCCAATCCGTGGTTCACGGCGCTCGAGAAGCCCGCCATCTATCCGCCGCCCGCAACCTTCGGGATCGTGTGGAGCATCCTCTATTTCATGATGGGGATTGCCGCGGCGCTGGTCTGCGCGGCCTGGGGCGCAAGGGGCCGGACGATCGCCCTGGCGCTGTTCGCCATGCAACTGGTGCTCAACCTCGCCTGGTCGCCGATGTTCTTTCGCGAGCACCAGATCGAGCTGGCGCTCTACCTGCTGCTGGCGATCGATGTGGCGGTGCTGCTGACGCTGATCATGTTCTTCGTCGTCCGCCGGCTCGCGGGCCTGCTGCTCGTCCCCTATTTCGCCTGGGTCGCTTTCGCGACCGTGCTCAACTACCAGTTCTGGCTGCTCAACCCGCAGGCGCAGGATGTCGAAGTGACCAGTCCGAGCCAGCGGATAGAGTTGTAAGGATTGGGGGAAGGCGCCATATAGCCGCCATGCAAAGCGAAAACCCCCTCGTCTCCGATTTCGTCAAGATGATGAATTCCGCCGCCGGCACTTTTGCCGGGATGACCCGCGAAGCGCGCGAAAGCGCCCGCGAGAAGATGAAGGAAGCCATCGGCGGGATGGATTTCGTCTCGCGCGAGGAGTTCGACGCGGTCAAGCAAATGGCCGCCAGGGCGCGCGAGGAGAACGAAAAGCTTGCCGAGCGGCTGGCGGCGCTGGAAGCCAAGCTCAAGAAATAGCCAACACCGCATCGCCGGGAAGCGGTCGCAGCCAGCGGCCCAATCGCCGGCGGGCACTCCGGAGAGACCCCAAATGAGCCTTACGATCTATGATTTGTCCGCCCCGGTATTCGTGCAGACGCTCAAGGCGATGCGCAACTGGCTCGACAAGGCGGCGGCCGAAAAGGACCCCGCCGTGCTGGCCGATGCTCGGCTGATCGACGACATGCACCCGCTCACCCGGCAGTACCAGATAGCCTCGGACTCGGCGAAGAATGCGATTGCCCGTCTCGCCGGGATCGATCCGCCGGTAATGCCGGATGAGGAAACGACGCTCGCCGAATTGCAGGAACGCTGCGACAAGACCATCGCCTTCATCGAGAGCGTCGACCCGGCCGCGCTGGCGGATAGCGCGGACCGCGAAATCATCGTCAAGTTCCCCAACGGGATGGGCTACCGCTTCTCCGGTGCCGACTATCTGCGGAATTTCGCGCTGCCCAATTTCTATTTTCACGCCACCATCGCCTACGCGATCATGCGGGCGCAGGGCGTCTCGCTCGGCAAGCCCGATTTCCTCCAGCATTTGGGCATGCCCGAGCAG
>NZ_DBNHSF010000022.1:0-8885 GCF_057143545.1 Candidatus Andeanibacterium sp. | reverse complement strand
GCCGGTCGCGAAGTCCGACGGCAGGATATCTGTCAGTGGCGCGGCCATTTGCCGAGTCTTGCCCTCTCCGTTGATAGCGCTACCATAGGAGCGCCTTCGGGCTAGGGCAAGAGCGCCACGGCGCGATAATTACGGGAGAACGGAGCATGGCACGATTGCGGAATTTGATGGGCGTGTTTTTCGCGATGGCAGTGATCGCTTCGCCGGCATTCGCATCGCCCACCGCGCGCATTGCGGAGATTTCCTACCGGGCGCTCGATGCCCCCGATCCGGCCCCCGGCAATTACCGCAACCCGGTGCTGCCCGGTTTCCATCCCGATCCGTCGGTGGTCAAGGTAGGGCAGGATTTCTACCTCGTCACTTCGACCTTTGGCTGGTTTCCGGGCCTGCCGGTGTTTCACAGCACCGACCTCGTCAACTGGCAGCTGATCGGCAATGCGATCGACCGGCCCGGCATGGTCGATTTCACCGGCATGCGGGTGGTGCAGGATGCGCTCTATGCGCCCGCGATCACCTGGCATGACGGAACATTCTATATCTTCAACACCTGCGTGCGCTGCGGCGGGAATTTCTACCTCACGGCCAGGGACCCGGCCGGGCCGTGGTCGGACCCGAAATGGCTCGCCTTCGACGGGATCGATCCGTCGCTGTTCGTCGACGAGGACGGACGCGGCTGGATCACCTACAACGATTTGCCCGAGGGCGGACCGCAATATGAAGGCCATCGCGCCATCTGGGTGCAGGAATTCGACCTCGCCAGCGGCAGTTTCGTCGGGACGCGGACCCAGCTGGTCGATGGCGGGGTCCATCCCGCGGACCAGCCGATCTGGGCCGAAGGTCCGCATATCTACAAGGTCGGCGGCTGGTATTACCTGATGCCGGCCGAAGGCGGCACGGCCGACCAGCATTCGCAGACGATCTACCGCTCGCGTGCGCCCGACGGGCCCTACGAGGCCGGGCCGTTCAACCCGATCCTCACCCAGCGCGACCTGCCGCCGGACCGGCCCGACCGGGTCGAGGCGACCGGCCACGCCGACCTCGTGCAACTCGACGACGGCTCGTGGTGGGGTGTGTTCCTCGCGACCAGGCCGTTCGCAGGCCAGGATACCTTGCTCGGCCGCGAGACCTGGCTCTTGCCGGTGCGCTGGGTCGATGGCTGGCCGCGCTTCCTCGATCCCGGCGAAGCCGTGGCGATGGAATTGCCAGCGCCGGACTTGCCCTCGGACTATCAGGCCGACTGGAGCCATTGGACCGAGCGCTTCGACGGCAAGGACATCTCCGGCGAATGGCTGCGGATTCGCAACCAGCCGCTGGTCCAGCAATATGCGCTCGACCGCGACCGGGGAGGTTTGTTGCTGGCTGCTGGACCGGATGCGGCCGGTTCTATGGGCCAGCCGAGCTTCCTCGGGCGGCGGCTGCGGCACCATTCCGCCGAAGTGACCATGCGGCTGGCGTTTGCTCCGGCGGGCGAGGGCGACTTCGCCGGGTTGATGGCCTTCATGGGCGAGCCGCGCTGGATCGCGGTCGGGATCGAACAGGCCGCCGATGGATCGCGACAGGTGAGTGTGCGCCAAAGGTCAGACGATGCGCAGGAGGGCAACGGGCAGGTCCTGGCATCGGCCCAGCTTGCCGCAACTGGCGAAATCGAGCTCAGGATGGCGATCGACAAGGGCGAGGCGGATTTTGCCTGGCGGCCCGCCGGGCGTGGTGCATGGCGCGCGCTCGCCGACGATGTCGATGTGAGCTACATGGCTTCGATCCGTTCGGGCCTGTTCACCGGGGTGACGGTCGGGCCCTATGCCTATTCGCCTGCGGGCGACTGATAGCCTTCGCGATGCAGGAAGGCTTCAAGCAGGCCCGGCAGCCATTCGCCTTGCTCCTGGTCCCAGAACTCGAAAGTGTTGGTGTAGCCCCAGGCGCAGATTCCCGAGACTTCCCCGGCGAAGGCATCGCGCACCGCGCGGTGATAGGCGATCCGGTCGGACAGGGGCACGGTGGTGTGCGCGCCGGTCTCGCCCATGAAGGGGACCTTGCCGGTGCGCGCGACATAGGCGCGAACCTTGGCGACATCGCGCACCAGCCGCTCGCGGTCGGCCTCGCGCCCGTATTCGCGGCCGAGCGGGAAATCGGCCTCGACCCATGACGCGCCCTGGTGGGTGAAATCGAACGGCTCGTAATAATGGAAGGTCGGGTAGACATGGGGATCGTCGGGCATGTCGAGCGTGGCTAGCGAATCGATCCCGCTCCAGTTCTCACCGCCGATGATTACTGGCCGATCGGGGCTGACCTTGCGGATTTCCGCCAGTGCCGGTGACAGGGTCGGGACGATCAGCGCATTGGTGAACCGATCATGCGGTTCGTTTTCGATTTCGAACCACAGCCGGTCATCCGGCCGGCCGGCGAAATAGGCAGCGATCTGCGCCCACACCGCGGCGAGATGATCCTGCGCCGCCGCCGGGTTCTCGTGCACGCTTTCGAAATGGTGGCTGTTGAGCAGGACCTTGAGGTCCGCCGCCAGCGCCCAATCGACGACTTCGCCGACCCGCTCCAGCCATGCGGGATCGATCGCATGCGGCGGTTCTGCACCGCTCTTGTTGAGCCAGCGTACCGGGATGCGCACGGTCTCGAACCCGGCAGCCCTGATGCGCGCAAAATCCGTCGCCTCGATCCGTTTGCCGCGCCAGCTGCCCTCGGTCGGGAAGGCTTCGAGATGGTTGCCCATATTGATGCAATTGCCGACCGGCAGCTCCGGCTGGTGGGCGACGGCCGGCGAAGCGAGCGAAGCTGCCAGCGCAAGGCCTGCGAGTGCTCTGAACATGGTCGATTATCCTCCCGAACCGAGCGGCCTCAAGCGGAAGACCAGCGTGTCGTGCGGCTCGACCAGCATGTCGAGCGGCTCGGCGGTGGTTCCGGCAGCCTTGCCGTCCCAACTGTCCTCGATCGCGAACCGCTCGCGGGTAAAGTCGATTCGGCGGGAGTTGAGATTGTCCTCTAGCTGGTATGCCGTCCAGTCCAGCGTGAACTCGCGCGGGGTGCGCTCGCGATTGAGCGCGGCGATCGCCCATTCGCCATTGGCCAGCGGCTTGGCCCAGATCTCGAACCCGGGCACGGTCAGCCAGCGCATCGCCGTGATGCCCAGCTCGTCCTGGTTGAGCGCGATGATGCGCCGATTGCTCAGGATAAGACGGATTTCCTCGCGCATGGCGGGGACATCGGTGCCGATGAGCAGCGGCGCGGAGAGCATCGCCCACATCGCAAAATGACTGCGGTTCTGGGCAAGCGTGGGCAGGTTGCCGACTTCCATCATGTCGGGATCGTTCCACCCGCCGGGACCGGAATGGCCCCTGATTGCCATCTGCTGGTCGAGGATCGGCAGGATCCCGCTGCTTTGCCAATTACCGTGGTGGACCACGCAATCCCAGCAATTGGTGATGTCGCCGGTGGTACGCCAGAGGTGGCCGACATCATTGCCCCAGAGCCACGGTTCGTTGTCGCCCCATTCGCAGATCGAGAGCACCATCGGCCGGCCCGAAGCGGCAATCGCGCGGCTCATCGTGGCATAGGCCTCGCGCGGATTGCGCTGCGCTTCGCCGTCACCGGTATTGCACCAGTCGTATTTGACGTAATCGACGCCCCAGCGCGCATATTGCGCGGCGTCCTGGAATTCGTGGCCCTGGCTTCCAGGGCGCCCAGCGCAGGTCTTTTCCCCGGCATCTGAATAGATCCCGAACTTGAGGCCCCGCTCGTGCAGATAGTCGCCCAGCGCCTTCATGCCCGAAGGGAAGCGTTCGGGGTCGGGCTGGATATTGCCATTGGCATCGCGCGTGCCGTGCCAGCAATCGTCGAGATTGACATAGGTGTAGCCGGCATCGCGCAGGCCGGATGAAACCAGCGCATCGGCGGTCGCCTTGATCAGCGCCTCGTCGATATTGCAACCATAGTGGTTCCAGCTGTTCCAGCCCATCGGCGGGGTGAGCGCGAGGCCGGGATCCTTCTGCGCCATGGCGGGAGATGGCAGCGCGAATGCTGCTACCCACAGGAAATGCCGTTTCATGGTTCAACCCTCTCGCTCGGCGCTTGCGTTAGCGCTCACATATCCGAATAAAGCAGGCATTAGGGGCCCGTTGCAAGGGGCCACGCGGAGGGGGAATTCGAATGTCGGCAAACGGGCAGAACAAGGGCACGGTGCTGGCGGCCTTCGCGGCGGTGACCACGCTGTTCTTCGCATGGGGCTTCATCACCTCGCTGATCGATCCGCTGGTGGCGGCGGTGAAAGGCATTTTCGTGCTCTCGGATACGGAGGCGCAGCTTTCGGCCTTCGCCTTCTTCATCGCCTATGGCGTAGTGAGCTTCCCGGCGGCGGCGCTGATCGCGAAAATCCGCGCGGTTCCCTCGATCCTGATCGCGCTGGCGATGATGGCGCTGGCCTGCCTGATCATGCTCTATGCCGCCAATATCGCCAATTACACGATCGTGCTGGTCGGCCTGTTCGTGCTGGCGAGCGGGATTACCATCCTGCAGGTGGCCGCGAACCCGCTGGCCGCGGCGCTGGGCGATCCCGGGGGCAGCCATTTCCGGCTGACACTGTCGCAGACCTTCAACAGCTTCGGCACGTTCATCGGCCCCTGGCTCGGCGCGAGCCTGTTCCTCGCGGGCGTCGAAGTGGCCGACGGGGCAGCGCTCGATCCGGAAATCCGCAACAATGCGCTGGCCGGGATCGACCGCGCCTATTTCTGGATCTTCGGCCTCCTCGTCCTGTTGCTGGGATTCTTTTTCTTCGCCCGCAAGACCGTGGCCGCCGCGGCGCCCGCGATCGGCTCGGGCAAGGGCATGTTCGCCTTGATCGGCGAGGCGTTGCGGTCGCGCTGGGCGTTGTTCGGCGGTCTCGCAATCTTCCTCTATGTCGGGGCCGAGGTCGCCATCGGCACCCAGATGGCGTTGTTCCTCAACGACGAAGATGTGTGGGGCGTTTCGCTGCAGGACGCCGGCAAATATGTCAGCTTCTATTGGGGCGGGGCGATGGTCGGCCGCGCGGTCGGCTCGGCGCTGCTGGCGAAGTTCGACGCCGCGAAACTGCTGATGATCTTCACTGCCATCGCGTGCCTGATGTGCGTCTATGTCGCGGGCCAGGGCGGCATATCGGGAGGCTATGTCGCGCTGGCGATCGGGCTGTTCAACTCGATCATGTTCCCGGTGATCTTTACGCTGACGCTCGAACGCTCCACGGCCAGCGAAGAAGCGACCTCGGGCTTCCTGTGTACCGCCATCGTCGGCGGCGCGTTCCTGCCGCTGCTGGTCGGGATGGTGTCCGACCGGGTCGGCTACATCACCGCGCTGGTCGTTCCTGCGGCCTGTTACCTGGTGCTGAGCTATTTTGCGCTGGCCGCGGGCAAGGCCAAGCCGCTACGGCAGGTTGAGGCGGAGGCTGCGACCCATTAGTCTGCGCCAAACGGGGGAGGACGGGAATGGCAACAGTCGCGGGCAAGGCAGGCTTCAAGCCCAGCTTCCATCTGTGGATGGTGCTGGCGATGTGCTTCTTCGTGTTCGGCGGGTTCGGGATGACCTATCTCGGGCCGCTTTTGTCCGGTACGCGCCCGCCCGACCCGCCGGTCGTGCACCTCCACGGCGCGGTGTTCTTCGGCTGGATGCTGCTGCTCCTGGCCCAGTCGCTGTTGGTCAATGCGAAGAACGTGACGCTCCACCGCTCGCTCGGGATGTTCGGGATCGCCTGGGGGGCGCTGGTGGCGTTCATGGGCATGTTGATCACGCTGGTCGGCTCGATGAACGCCGGCTTCGCGCATCCCAGCGATCCGCCGGTGTTCTTCCTGTCCTATGTCGCCCCGCCGAGCTTCGCCGCGATCTTCATTCTTGCGATCCGCGCAGTGAGGACCCCGCAGATCCATCGCAACCTGATCCTGATTGCGACAATCGCGATCCTGATGCCGGGGATCAACCGGATGTATATGCAGGTGCTCGGGCTCGATTTTGTCCCGGTCTTCGCGACCTATATGACGATGAACGTCCTGCTGGCACTGGTGCTGTGGCACGAGCGGAAAGTGCGGGGAACGATCAGCCCGGCGAGCTGGATCGCGGCGGCGATCGTGGTCGTCCCGCAGCCGCTCAACTACCTTGTTTCCGCCCAGCCATGGTGGCATGGTTTCGTACTCGCCGGGGGCGATTTGGTCTATTATCGCTAGGGTCCATCCACACCGGTTCGAATCGTCATTCGATCCTCCCCGATCGGGGGAGGGGGACCGCCGTCGCGCAGCGACGGTGGTGGAGGGGTGTCCCTGCCGGCGGTTACACCCCTCCGTCAGCCGCTGGCGCGGCCGCCACCTCCTCTTTCAGGGGAGGATCGGTCCGGCTCCAACAAAGACAGAGGGTCTATAGTCGTCAATAGGCTTCGCTGAAGGCGCAGAATTCCGCGCGCGGCTTGCCCGCTTCCATCGCCACTTCGTCCTGCCCGAAGGCGAGTTGGCGCGGGGCCTCGGGATCGTAGCGTTCCCATAGCGGCCGCTCGCCATCGATCGCGGTATCGCCGTTGGGATCGCCATTGATCGCCAGCGAGGCCCAGTAATCCTGCATCTGCACCCCGCCGCCGACCGGTTCACGGCCGAAGACGAAGCCGATCTCGTAAGCGTGGCGGGTCAGCCCGCCGTCCTCGCCGACATCGAATTCATAGCGCCAGACCGGCCAGCCATTCCGGGCGAGCAGGTCGGCCATGCGGTCGGCCGGGCAATGGAATTCGCCGTCGCTCTGGATCCGCATTGCGATATGCCCGCGGCGTTGATCGGTTTTGGGATCGGCCGTCTCCGCGCGATAGGCGGCGAGCGCCTCGGCGCCCTTGCCGGGAAACCAGTTCTCGGCATGCGCCAGCAGGTCGACATCGCCGTCGCTGCCGGGCCCGAACTCGACCTTGTCGGTGCCGATGATCACCGGGCGCGGGGCATTCGCGGCGATCAGCCGGTCGGGCGCATCGGGCAGCACCTTGCCGTCCACCGTGGTGCGCAGGAACACCGCCGGCGGATCGCCGATATCGGGATCGCCGAACCTGCTCTGCCGCGCGAGCAGTTGCTCGATCGGCAGCGCGCGCAGATCCGCGATCGGGCCAAGCGTCGCGCCCAGCCTCTCGCCGTCCTCGAGGCTGCGGAACGACATCCCGAACCCCGGAGTGCCGCTTTGCAGGATCGCCCTGTCGTAAAGCTCCTGCGCGGCGGGCGCGGCCAGCAGCAGCGCGACATCCTGCGATCCCGCGCTTTCGCCATAGATCGTGACATTGCCGGGATCGCCGCCGAATTTGGCAATATTGTCGCGCACCCATTCGAGCGCGGCGATCTGGTCCATCAGCGCGTAATTGCCGCTCGCTCCGCCGCCTTCCGCGCTCAATTCCGGATGCGAGAGGAAGCCGAGCAGACCGAGCCGGTACTGGATCCCGACATGGACCACGCCCTGGCCGGTCATGTTCGAATCCGCCGGCCCGCCGGAAGAGCCGGCGCGGTTCGATCCCCCATGGATCCACACCATCACCGGCAATCTGCCAGAGAGCGACGGCGTGCGGATGTCGAGCGTCAGGCAATCCTCGTTCCAGAAATCGGCCTGGGCCTGGTTCCAGCCTTCGCTGTTCTGGGGGCAGGCGGGCGCATTTTCGATGGCGGCCCGTTCGCCCGCCCACGCGACGACCGGCTGCGGGGGCTTCCAGCGCAGCTCGCCCAGCGGCGGGGCGGCATAGGGAATTCCGCGGAACACCAGGTCGCCATCGATCTCTGACCCGCGCACCAGCCCTCCCGGCACGCTCGCCAGCGCCGGGTCGTCGGGCATCGCCCGGCAGCCTCCGAGCGCAGCGACCAACAGACCGGCGGCAATGACGGCCCTCAAGTGCAAGGCAACACTCTCTCCGCATCGGTCCCCAGCCGGACTTCGCCGATCGAGAAATCGGTCTTGCCCCTGGTCGCAAGGATGAACGGGGACGCAACGCTCGCCATGTCGACGCCCTTGTCGCGCAGGCATTTGAGCGGCAGGCCGTAGCGCACGAAGCCCGATCCTTCGGGGATCGTCACCGCCGCGCCGGTCATCCCGCCCGCGCCGTTGCGCATCCCGATGCTGGCGCTGGCGGGCGCATCGTTCATTCGGATAGTGACCAGCAGCAGGATATCGGCGTTGGTCTCGCGGCTGATATCGACCGGATTGAAGGTCGAGAGCGAAACCGCGCTTTCGCCGCTGGCGATGGCAAAATTGCGCGCGCCTTCCTGCACCTGGAATTCGGCCGCGGTAATCCGCGCCCGCCCGCCCAGCGCTTCGGCGGGCACGGTGGTGATGCGCGTCTGGCTGCCGCCTTCGCCGGGATCGGCGATATGCAGCGACCAGCTTGCCGCCGGGACGCCGCCCGCGAACCACAAGCGGCTGTCGCCGGCCAGTTCGGATGCGCTCACCTCCTCGACATCCTTCCAGGCAGGAGGTTGGCCGGCCATGGTCAGGCCATAGCCGAGTTTGAACAGGGCGCCGTCGGCCATGTCCGGCGTCTTGGGCCAGGCTGCCGGGAGCTTGCCGGTGAAGTCGTGCCGGATCTTGCCAGCTGCATCGCCGACGATCACATCCGCGAGCCCACCGCCCTCGGTTCCAGGCAGCCACGCGACAACGAACGCGTCGGCCGCGTTGAGCGCCGGGTTCACATAAAGCGGCCGCCCGGTGATCATTACCGCGACCACCGGAATGCCTTCGGCCTTGAGCTTCTTCATCGTCTCGAACGGGCCGGTCAGTTCGGGGTCGAGCTGGAGCGACGAGCGGTCGCCCTGGAATTCGGCATAGGGGTTCTCGCCGAAGATCACGACTGCGGCGTCCGGCTTTTGCGAATAGCTGCCATCGGGCGAGAGCTGGGCGCTGCCGCC
>NZ_DBNHSF010000021.1:0-62602 GCF_057143545.1 Candidatus Andeanibacterium sp. | reverse complement strand
GCGGAACAGAATGCCCGGGGTGTAAACTCATCCCGGGCATTTTCTTTACCGGTTCACCGCATTACGATGCTTAATCGGTGGGAAAGGCGGCATGGTCTAGGCAAGGACATGACGTCAGCTGAGAGGGCAGACGCCGTAATGATGAAGAGTTTGGGAATGTTGCTGCGCATAGCTGCCCTGGTCATCGGGCTCGGCCTGGCGCCTGCTAGCTATGCGAAAAAGACTTTGCCGCCAGCACCGGTGATCTCACGCTTACCGCCGCCGCCGCCGCTGGTGGCGACCAAGGTTCCCTATCGTCCGCTCCCGCCGGGCGGCGCGAGGCCCGACATGGCGATCCCTTCCGTCGGGATCGACGGAACACGGCAGACGATCCTGAGCGATCTCACTCCGCTGGAGGCGGTGTGGAGTTTCCGCTCGGGTTGGAACGTTGCCGCGCTCAATTGCCTCGAGGCGCGCTACCAGCCGATCCTCGATGGTTACAGGGTCCTGCTCGACAAACACGCCCGGCGCCTGAGCGCGATCAATCGCGAGCTCGATCGCCAGTACCGGGTTGAATACGGGCCTGCCGCGACGCGCGAGCGCGAGGCCGACATGACCCAGCTCTACAACTATTTCGCGATGCCGCCGGCCAAGCGTTACCTCTGCGATGCGACGCTCGAAATCAGCAACACCGCGCTATACGCCGCACCCGAGGATCTCGATGCCTTCGCGCTGGCTCATCTTCCGCGAATGCAGGCCGCGTTCGAACAGTTCTATCGCGATTTCGAACAGTTTTATGTCGACGTTGCGGCCTGGGATGCAAAATATGCCCATCTGTTCGCAATGCCGGCCGATACTTGGCGGCCCCCCAATCCGGGTATCATCACCTATACCAATGCGGCCGCTTCCGGGGTCACCTTCGACAGCGATGGCAGGGTCCAGTTGGCGGCGCCCGGCGAAGTGCCGGCCGCGACATCGCAGCCGGTGATCCAGCCATTGCCGGCGGATGGCAGCAGGTAATTTTCCGCCCCGTTTTTGACTTCCAAGCGACGGGCCTCTCCGCTAATAGGCGCGCTCTTGCGGGCCGAAGCGGTTCGCGGGACTTACTGGAACGGGGCCGTAGCTCAGTTGGGAGAGCGCGTCGTTCGCAATGACGAGGTCAGGGGTTCGATTCCCCTCGGCTCCACCAGTGCATCGATAATTGTCTTGTCCCGGCCTGCGAACGGCAGCGTTCTGCGCTTCCGGTGCTCACGACCTTGATGGTCGCTCCGCTCCGGTTCTCGAACACCGCCATTCTCGGCTTGGGCTAAGCCAATTGGCATACTTGACCCACCACCGCTCGTCCTGAGCCTGTCGAAGGACGCGCGCGACAATTGCTCCACGAGCCGCTAGCCTTTCCCCATGCATTTTCTCGACCAGGCCAAGATCTTTATCCGCTCCGGCGCGGGCGGGCCGGGCGCGGTGAGCTTCCGGCGCGAGAAATATATCGAATATGGCGGCCCCGACGGCGGCGATGGCGGCAAGGGCGGCGATGTCGTATTCGAAGCGGTGCCGGGGCTCAATACGCTGATCGATTTCCGCTACGCACAGCATTTCAAGGCCAAGCGCGGCGGGCACGGCATGGGCAAGGATCGCACCGGCGCCGGAGCGCCCGATCTTGTCATCAAGGTGCCGGTCGGGACGCAGATCATCTCCGATGACGACCGCGAGACCGTGCTCGCCGACCTCACCGACGTCGGCCAGCGGGTCACCCTGCTCGAAGGCGGGATGGGCGGGCGCGGCAACGCCAGCTACAAGACCAGCACCAACCGCGCGCCGCGCCAGCACCAGCCGGGTGAACCGGCGCAGGAAATGTGGGTCTGGCTGCGGCTCAAGCTGCTGGCCGATGTCGGGCTGGTCGGCCTGCCCAATGCCGGCAAGTCGACCTTTATCAACGCGGTCTCGAATGCCAGGGCCAAGGTCGGCGATTATGCCTTCACCACCCTGATCCCCAAGCTCGGCGTGGTGCGGCACAAGGGCCGCGAATTCGTGCTGGCCGATATTCCGGGGCTGATCGAAGGCGCGGCCGAGGGCGCCGGGATCGGCGACCGTTTCCTCGGCCATATCGAACGCTGCCGGGTGCTGATCCATTTGGTCGATATTACGGGCGAGGACCCGGCCAAGGCGATGCGGACGGTGCAGGACGAGCTCGAGGCCTATGGTGAAGGGCTCGAGGACAAGCCGCAGCTGGTTGCGCTCAACAAGATCGACCTCGCCGATGCCGAGCTGGTCGAAGGTTTTGCCAGGGAACTCGAGGCAGCGGGCGCGACGAAGGTTTATCCTGTATCCGGCGCGAGCGGCGAAGGGATCGAGGACCTGCTCGATGCGGTGCTTTCCTATCTCCCCGCGTCGACCGCCACCGAGACCCAGGCGAGCGAAATCGAGGACGACGACGCGGCGGAGCCATGGTCGCCGATCTGACGCTTCCCTTGCTCCGGCACAGACGCTAATCCCCGCCGCCATGGCGATTGCCGAGCTGTCCGATCTTGCCGATCCCGGCACCTGTCCCCGCCTTGTGATCAAGGTCGGGTCGTCGTTGCTTGTCGGCAGCGATGGTGCGCCGCGCCGCGATTGGCTCGCATCGCTGGTTGGCGAAATCGCCGCGGCCAGGGCGCGTGGACAGCAGGTGATCGTGGTAAGTTCGGGGGCGATCGCGCTCGGCGCCGCCAGGCTCAAGCTCGACAAGGGCGGGCGCGGGAGCCTGGCCGATGCGCAAGCCGCCGCCGCGGTCGGGCAGATCGCGCTGGCCGAGCTCTATTCGGACCTCCTGGGCGGTCATGGGCTGACCGCGGCACAATTGCTGCTCACGCTCGACGATCTCGAAGACCGCCGCCGCTATCTCAATGCCGCGGCAACGCTGGGCAGGCTGCTCAAGGCGGGCGCGGTACCGGTGGTGAACGAGAATGATTCGGTCGCGACGGAGGAAATTCGCTTCGGCGACAACGACCGGCTGGCGGCGCGGGTTGCCCAGGCCGCCCATGCCAGCGGGGTCCTGCTGCTGTCCGATGTCGACGGCCTCTATGACCGCAATCCCGGCGATGCCGGGGCACGCCTGATCCCCCGGATCGAGGGTATGAGCGAAGAGATCCACGCGATGGCCGACAATCGCTCGACCTCGGGCATGGGCTCGGGGGGAATGACGTCCAAGCTCCAGGCCGCCGAGATCGCCGAGCGGGGCGGAATCGCGCTTGCGATCGTCAATGGCACCCATGACGCCCCCATTTCCCGCGCGATCGCGGAGGATCGCGGGACATTGTTCCTCCCGCTCAGGAAGGAGGGCGCGCGCAAGGCTTGGCTTGGCGGCCGGATGCGGCTGATGGGTGCGCTCACGGTCGATCCCGGCTGCGCCAAGGCGCTGGCCAAGGGCGGGAGCCTGCTGGCGACCGGCATGACCGCGGTCGAAGGCGAGTTCGATCGCGGCGACCCGGTTGCCGTGCAGGACATCGAGGGCAAGGTCATTGCCCAGGGGTTGAGCGAATATTCGGCGAGCGAATGCGAACAGCTCAAGGGGACTCGTTCCGAAGAGCACCAGGCAATCCTGGGCTATGCGCCGCGTTCGGCCGTCATCCATCGCGACCAGCTGGTGCTCTTGTGACGATCTCGGGTGCGATCGCGCTTACCGGCGCGACGGGCTTTGTCGGCCAGGCGGTTCTCGACGAAGCAGACATCCAGGGGATCGAGATTCGCGCGCTGACGAGGCGCGAACAGAAGCCGCGCCCCGGGGTAACCTGGATCAGGGGCAATCTTGCCGATCGCGAAGCGCTGTCGCTGCTGGTCGAAGGCGTCGAAGCGGTGATCCACGTGGCCGGCGTGGTCAACACGCCCGATCATGCCATGTTCGAACAGGGCAATGTCACCGGCACGCTCAATGTGGTCGAGGCGGCGAAGGAAGCGGGCGTCGCGCGCTTCGTCCATGTCTCCTCGCTCGCCGCGCGCGAACCCGAACTGTCGGTCTATGGCGCCTCGAAGCACCGGGGCGAGAAGATCGTCATGGCCTCGGGGCTCGACTGGACGATCGTCCGCCCGCCGGCGGTCTATGGCCCGCGCGATACCGAGATTTTCGAATTGTTCCGCGCCGCCAAGTGGGGGGTGGTGCCGATGCCGGATACCGGCCGCTCCTCGATGATCCATGTCGAGGACCTTGCCCGCCTGCTGTTCGCACTCGTTCCGGCGGGCGAAGATGCCCGGAGCATGATTTTCGAACCCGACGACGGAGTCAGCGGCGGCTGGCAGCATGACGACCTGGCGCGGGCAATCGGAACGGCAACCGGCAGGAAGGTCTTCGTTCCCCGGCTCTCGAAGGGGGTCCTGATGGGACTCTCGCGGGCGGAACGGCTGTTCCGGCGCGGCAAGGCCAAGCTGACCGCCGATCGGGTCAACTATATGACCCATCCCGACTGGGTGTGTTCGAGCGACAGGGCGCCGCCGCCCGGACGCTGGATGCCGATGGTCGAAACCAATCGCGGCCTCAGGCTGACCGCCGATTGGTATCGCCGCGCGGGATGGCTCTGACGCAGGCCGGTCCACCGGTGGCTTCCCCGCGGCCCACGGTCTCGTCCACTTCAAGCCGGTTGCGGCCCTTGGCCTTGGCCATGAACAGCGCCAGTTGCGCCCGCTGCATGGTGTAGTCGAGCGAGGCGCCGATCCGCGACACGCCGGCGCTGGCGGTGATCGTCAGGTTGCCGTTGCGCAACTCCTGGCGCGTTTCCGAGAGGGTCTCGACGATCCTGCGGCAGATCTTGCGCGCCCTTTTCGGGTCGGACGAAGGCAACAGGACCCCCAGGCACTCGTCCCCGATCCGCGAAATGATGTCGTCCTGCCGCATCAGCGCGCGCAGCAGGTCTGAAAACACCATCAACACCCTGTCGCCGACACCCTGTCCGTAACGCATGTTGATGGCGTTGAAATTGTCGATCCCGAACAGGGCGACACAGCCATCGCTGCGGGCCTCGACCAGGTGCTGCAGCATGGCAAGGAAGGCCCGGCGGTTCGAGAGGCCGGTCAGCGGGTCGGTCAGTTCGCTGGCGAACAGCTGGTCCTCCAGCGATTTGCGTTCCGCGATCGAACGCATCACGCCGAGCGCGCCATAGACCTGGTCATCGGCCCGGCAGAGGCTGCGCAGCCGCAGTTCGAACCAGTGGCCCGGTCCGGTATCGCAGGCGGTCCGCAATTCCACCCAGCGGCCGCTCGGCCTCCCGGCGAGTGCTGCGCGCAGTTCCCGCTCGACCGGCTCCGCGTGGTCCCGGTCGACGAGATCGAGCAAATGCGGCCCGATCAGCATCGAATTGAACGGCAGACCCAGCCGGTCGATCGCGGGCGAGGCATGCTGGACATATCCCTCCCGATCGAGTTTGAACACGATATCGTTCGTGTCGCTGGCCAGCATGCCGTAGAGCGCGCGGTTCTCGCGCGGCGTAAAATCCATGCCCATTGTCGCTTTGCCCCCAAAGCCCTGAAACGACCGTCCGATTGTTCGACCTTTTCCCCTGTCGACTACCGGACTGGCGATAATCCGATTCAATTTGCGGCGCTCCCGGAGGAAATTCTCAGGATTGCCAGCCCCAAAATGCGTCCGAAACGAAGCGTTAGTTTTGTGAGCTAACTACGCTAACCCTCTGATTCGTTGAGATTTATTAACCATCTTTTCCACAGATGGAAACCAATTTGAGACGAGCCGACTTGACGGACCGCTTTTCTCCGAATCTGAAAGGATTAGAGTTCGATCATTATCCGGACATTGGCGGGCCGGCACCCGGCGGCCTCGGCAATGCGGGTGCGGCATTCGCCGAGCAGGGCTTCGAGCGCGGTCGTGTCGCGCGCTCCGCCAAGATCCTCGGGGTTCACTCCCAGCAGCCTGGCGAGGGCCGGTATGCGATTCCTGCTCGGACGGGCACGGCCTTGCTCCCACGCCCAGACGGTCGGCTTGCTGACCTTCAGTGCCGCCGCGATCCGCGCCAGGCTCAACCCGCTTGCCGCTCGCAGGCGTTGCAGTTTGAGGTCGAAGGGTTCCTGGTCGGGCGCCGCGATCTCGGCCCTCGTCTCGACCGCGCTGCGCAATTCGGCCGCGCTCAGGGCGGCCTTGCCGATCGGTTCTGCGAACTGGCAGCCATGCAGCCTGCCGCTGTTCCAGACGACCCTCGCCTCGGTCGGCCCGGCATGGGGAAGGTCAACCGCGATGGTTTCGCCCTCTTCCAGGCTTGTCTCGCATTCGAGAAGCAACCCGGTCTCGGAGAGATTGTGGATCAGGACCGCGGTCGCCTTGCCCGATGGCGGGGTGCCCTCCGCGTCCAGCGCGAGCTTGCGGCGGGCATCGCGGCGCTTTCCGTTGGGGGCATGCTCGAAATGTGCGGCGACGGCCATTTTTGGACTCCTTGCGGGGCCAAAGCTCGGTTTTCAGGGTTAAAATCGGGTTAGGATCGAGAGCTAACGGGCGCGGTTCGTCGTGCCGAAGGAACAGCGGGTCTTAGCGGAGCATCCGAATCCAGCTTGCCGCCCGATTGGCTTGTGATAATCACCGGTTTCGGGTGCGGTTCTCTGGGGGAGGGAATTCATGGCTTCCGTTGCCGATTTCGTTGAAATGACGAAAGTCTCGCCGCCGCGTTCGCTGGCCGCGTTCATCGATCGCTGGATTTTCGTGTTCATGGCCGGGCTGTTCATCGTGACAGTCCTAGCCGGCTTCATTCCCACCTCCATTGAGAAGGTGATGGAAGTCCAGGCCGGCGTGCGACCTCCATTGCCCTTGGTGCTGCACGTCCATGCCGTGCTGATGGGCAGCTGGATGCTGCTGCTGCTGACCCAGACGGTGCTGATGGCGACCGGCAGGTCCGCCTGGCACAAGCAGCTGGGCGTGGCCGGAATGGTCATCGCCCCGGCCATGGTGCTGACCGGGTTTTTCCTCGTTCCCACGATGGTCGGCTACAATTTCGAGCGCATCGCCCTTGCCCCGCCGGAAGTCCTGACGCCCGAGGCCGCTGAAGAAGCAAGGATGTTTCTCAGCAGCCTGGTCGCCGCACAGATCTCGGTCGGCGTCCTTTTCCCGGTCTGCGTCTATCTTGGCTTGCGTGCGCGCAAGACCGATGCGGGCTTTCACAAGCGCATGATGATCCTGGCTTCGGTCCTGCCGTTACCGGCGGCGATCGACCGGATGGCATGGCTCCCGACGACTTATCCCGACAGCGCGGTATCGGTGTATCTCTACCCGTTGCTGTGGATCGCGCCGATGCTGCTGTGGGACCTGCTGCGCGGGAACGGCTTTCACTCGGCCTACCGGGTCTGGCTTGTCCTGTACATCCCTGCCGCGCTGGTAGTGATTTACCTGTGGTGGAAGCCGTGGTGGATCGAGATCGCGCAGCGCCTTGTCGGCGTGAGCGCGTAACCGCCAGGGATCAGAACACCGGATCGTAGCCGGGGGGCAATTCGCCACTATCGCCTTTCGAGTCCGGGCCGTGGATGCCGCATTCGGTCTTGTCCCACCCGGCCCAGCGGCCCGAGCGCGGGTCTTCGCCCGGCTTGACCTTGTGGGTGCAGGGTGAGCAGCCGATCGAAGGATAGCCTTCGGCCACCAGCGGATGGCGCGGCAGGCCGTGCAGGGCGAAATAGGCTTCGATGTCACCCGCGGTCCAGTCGATCAGCGGATTGATCTTGAGCCGCCCCTGTGTGTCCGAATTGTCGAGTTCGAAGCGCGGCAGGTTAGCCCGGGTCGAGGACTGGAACGCCTTCCGGCCGGTGATCGAGGCGTCGTAGCCCGCCAGCGCCCTGGCCAGCGGGATGACCTTGCGGATTTCGCAGCACCCGTCGGGGTCCCATGACCATCTGAGGCCATTGTCGTCCTTGGCCGCGATCACCTCGGGATCGGGTTCGACGATCACGAGATTGGTCAGGCCGAGTTGCGCGACGAGCTCGTCGCGATAGCTTAGCGTTTCGGGGAAATGCTTGTGTGTCTCGAGAAAGATCACCGGGACCGAAGGATCGATCCGGGCAATCATGTGCAGCAGCACCGCACTTTCCGCGCCGAAGCTCGAGACCACCGCGACGTCGCCCGCCAGCCGGTCCTTCAACACTCCTGCCAGCACATCGGCCGCCTCGGACCCGCGAAACATGCGGTTGAGCCGGATCGCGTCGCCCTCGTCGAAGCGGGCGGCGGTGTCGATCCGGTCGGGCACCCGATTGACTTGGGGGCGGGAAGACACCTTAGTTTCTACCGCCATGGCGCAATTCCCAGATCGGCACACGGCCATCCACCGCATGCTGGTAGACGTGAGGCCAGCGATCGAGCGCTGCCGCGGCATCGTCGGGATCGAACGGCACGTCGGGCGCGAAGCTGTCGAAGCCGCAGCGGCGCATGAAGAAAATCAAATCGACCAGCACGTCGCCGGTGGCCTTTATCTCACCCTTATAGCCCGCCTCCCGCAGGATGCGGGCGCTCGAAAACCCGCGCCCGTCGCGGAATTTGGGGAAATCGATCTCGACCAGCCGCACCCGGTCGAGCACCGGGAGCAGGCGGCGCACATCGTCGCCAGCCTCGATCCGCACCGATCCGGCATTGGTCTGTTCGAGGAAGGAGTCGACCGTCACCGCGGGCTTGTCGACCGGCTCGTCGTCGCGCAGGCGCAATGTCTCAAGCATAAAGCGCCTCCTTGAACGGCTCCATGCCGATCCGGCGATAGGTATCGAGGAAACGCTCGCCCTCCTTGCGATTGGCGAGATAGACGTCGGCCGCCTTGTCGACCGCATCGACGATCCCGTCCTCGTCGAAACCGGGGCCGGTTATCTTGGCCTGGCTGACATCTTCGGCACCCGAGCCGCCGAGCAGCAGCTGGTAGTTCTCGGTGCCCTTCTTGTCGACGCCAAGGATGCCGATATGGCCTGCATGGTGATGGCCGCAGGCATTGATACAGCCCGAAATCTTGATCTTGAGCTCGCCCAGTTCGGCTTCGCGCGCGGCGAGCCGCTCCGAGAGCTTCTGTGCCACCGGAATCGAGCGGGCATTGGCGAGACTGCAATAATCGAGCCCCGGGCAGGCAATGATGTCGGTCGCAAGGTCGAGATTGGCCGCGCCCAGCCCGGCTGCGTCGAGCGCCTGCCACACCGCGTAAAGATCCTGCTTCCTGACATGCGGCAGGACCAGGTTCTGCACATGGGTGGCGCGCAATTCGTCGAACGAATAGCGTTCGGCCAGATCGGCGACGAGTTCCATCTGCCCGGCCGAGATGTCGCCGGGGATGCCGCCGACCGGCTTCAGGCTGACATTGACGATCGCATAGCCCGGCGCCTTGTGCGCCACGACCTGGCGGTCGGCCCAGAGCGCGAAATCGGGATCGGAACGGTCGATCTCTTCGGAAAGCCCGGTTTCGAATGGCGGCGGCGCGAAATAGGCGGCGATCCGGTCGTATTCGGCCTGCGGGAAATCGTGGCCCTGGGCAAGAAAGACCTGGAACTCCTCCTCGACCTGGCGGCGGAATTCCTCTTGGCCCAGCTCGTGGACCAGGATCTTCATCCGCTGCTTGTGGATGTTGTCGCGCCGCGCATGGCGGTTCCATACGCGCAGGATCGCCTGGAAATAGGAGAAGATCTGCCCGGGCGGGAGGAAGTCGCGGATGCGGTAGGAAATGAAGGGCGAGCGACCCATGCCGCCCCCCGCATAGACCTCGAAGCCGATCTCGCCGGCTTCGTTCTTCACGATCTTCACCGCCCCGTCGTGCCAGCGCAAGGCCGCGCGATCGGTCTCGCTGGCGATCACCGCGATCTTGAACTTGCGCGGGAGATAGCTGAATTCGGGCATGAAATTGGTCATCTGCCGGATCATCTCGGCCCATGGGCGCGGATCCATGATCTCGTCCGCCGTGGCCCCGGCATACTGGTCGGCCGAGACGTTGCGGATCGATTCGCCGCTGGTCTGGATCGCATGCATTTCGACCTCGGCCAGCTCGGCGAGGATGTCGGGCGCATCTTCCAGCCTGATCCAGTTGTACTGGATGTTCTGCCGCGTGGTGAAATGGCCGTAGCCCCTGTCGTAACGCCGCGCGATATGGGCGAGCTTCCTCATCTGGCGCGAATCGAGCGTGCCATAGGGGATCGCCACCCGCAGCATGTAGGCGTGAAGCTGGAGGTACAGCCCGTTCTTGAGCCGTAGCGGCTTGAACTGGTCGTCGGTCAGCTTGCCTTCGAGCCGGCGCCTGGTCTGGTCGCGGAATTCCTCGACGCGGGTATCGACCATCGCCTGGTCGTATTGGTCGTATTTGTACATCAGATCACCCAGTTCCAGCTGTCGGGGCCGGCTTCCTTGACCGCCAGGTCGGGGCGCACGGTCGGGCCAAGCGCGCGAACGCGGTCCTTGATATGGGCCGGGCGGACCTTGCCGTTGCCGTCGATCTCGGCATCGATGGCATAGGAGGCATTGATCCGGCGGGCCGCTTCCTCGCGGGCGAGTATCGTTTCGGCCTTGTCGCCGACATCGGCGGCATGTTCGACATGGGGCGACCATTCCTGGCCATCCCACCACATCACCGCCCCGGTCTTGAGGTCGTTTCCAGTCAGAATCTTCATTGCGCCTCTTCCAGTTTCCGGGCCTCCAGCGCCAGACCGTGCAGCGCGGCTTCGTTGTCGCGCGCGGTTACGTCGCCAATCACGATCACCGCCGGGCTCCTGACCTGTTCGTCCACGACCATGCCGGGCAGGCCCGCCAGCGACGAGCGCAAGACGCGCATCCGCGGGCGGCTGGCGTTCTCGATCACCGCGACCGGGACATCGGGCGCCAAGCCGTCTTCCATCAATTTCTCGGCGATCATCGGGGCGGTCGAAACGCCCATATAGATCACCAGCGTGCGGCCCTTGCCGGCCAGCCCGGCCCAATCCTGTTCGGTCAGGCCCTTGCACTGGCCTGCGACGAAGCTGACGATGCTCGCGCCCTCGCGGTGGGTCAGGGGAATCTGCGCGGCCGCTGCCGCGCCGATCGCGGCGCTGATTCCGGGAACCACTTCGACCGTTACGCCAGCGGCCCGGCAGGCCTCTGCTTCCTCGCCGCCGCGCCCGAAAATGAAGGGATCGCCGCCCTTGAGCCGGACTACATCGTTTCCGGCCAGCGCCTCGCGCACCAGCAGGGCGTTGATTTCCTCCTGCGGCATGGTGTGGCGCGAGCGGCGCTTGGCGACCGAAACCAGGCGCGCATCGGGCCGCGTCAGCGCAAGGATCGCCGGATCGACCAGTCCGTCATGGACAACGATCCCAGCGCTTGCCAGCCGGCGCGCGGCGCGCAGCGTCAGCAGCTCCGGATCGCCCGGACCCGCGCCGACCAGATAGACAGTTCCCGCTCTCATGAGGGGCAAATGGCCCCGCCCGCGCGAAACCGCCAGCGAGAATGGTTTTGGGGCGCGTTAGGTAAGCTTTAGACCCTCAGGCCCGCTTCTCCGCTCGCTGCGAGATTGCCGCGACAAGCTGTTCGAATTGCGCGTTGTTCTTGAGGTTCAGATCGCGCTGCGGGAAAGGGATTCCGATGTTGTGCTCATGGAACAGTTTCCAGACCCGCTTGAGAACGTCGGAGCGGATATTGCTGAGGCCGTCTTCCGGATCGTCGATCCAGAAGCGGATCTCGAAATTGACCGAACTCTCCCCGAAACCGATCAGCAGGACCCGGGTTTCGGGCTCATCGAGCACCCTGGGGGATTCCTTCGCGGCCTGGAGCATCAGCTTTTCGGCCAGATCGAGATCGGTATCGTAGGCCACTCCGACCGGGGCCTTCACCCGCACATCCTTCGAGGAATAGGACCAGTTGACCACCTGGTTGATCATCAGGTTCTCGTTCGGGATGAGGTATTCCGTACGGTCCCGCGTAACCACCGAGATCGCGCGAATGCCGATCTTGCGGATCTGGCCCGAACTCTCGGCGCCGCTGGCATCGGCGACCGTGATGACGTCGCCGGGCTTGATCGAGCGGTCCATCAGCAGGATGATCCCGGCGATCAGATTGCCGAAGGTCTTCTGCAGGCCGAAGCCGATCGCGAGGCCGAAAGCGCCGGAAAAGACTGCCAGCGCGGTGAGGTCGATCCCGAGCATGTCGATGCCGATCAGGATCGCGAGCGCCCAGACCGCGACGGTGATCAGCTTTTCGGCCAGCAATTGCTGGGTCGAATCGAGTGCAGTCAGCTTGCCGAGGATCTTGTGAGCCAGCTTGCTTCCGAACCGGGCGAAAAACCACACGCCGATGATGACGAGCAGGACAACCAGCGCGCTCCAGATCGAGATATGGGTGTCGCCGATCTCGATCGCATAGCTGTCAAGCGTTTCGATGATCGAGGCGATCGTGCTGTTTTCCTGCGCGACGACCTGTTTGAGGTCGGTCGCCGCGCCAACCGCTTGGCTGGTCTCCGGCGGCGGTGCATTGGCCGGGCCAGCTTCGACGCCGCTATCGACAGGCACATCCGCATGCGCCGGCGTGTCGGCAGGTGTGTCCTCCAACGCTGTATTCGGCTGTGCGGTCATCCTCTCTCCATGGCTGCGAGGCCACCTTCTAGGTCTGCAATCAGGTCGTCAACATCTTCAAGCCCGATCCACAAACGTATTCCCAGCCGGTCAGCTTCATCCATTCCCGTCGGCGGCCAGGGCGATGCGGAGCGTATCGCAGCGGGATCGAAAGGTATCGCGAGGCTCTCGAACCCGCCCCAACTGTAGCCGATCCCGAACAGCTTCAGGGCATCGATGAAGCGCGCGCGGGCTGCTTCGTCGCCGCCCTTGAGGACAAAGCTGAACAGGCCGCAGCCCCCGGTAAAGTCGCGCTTCCACAGCTCGTGTCCCTGCGAACCCGGCAGGATCGGGCAAAGCACACGCGCCACCTCGAGCCTGCCTTGCAGCCATTGGGCAATCGCCAGCGCGCTGGCAGTCTCGCGTTCGAGCCGGATGTCCAGCGTCCTGAGGCCGCGCAGCGCCAGGGCGGCATCGTCGGGCGAAACGACCTGGCCGAGGAACTGCGAATAGCGGCGCAGCCGGGCAAGAAGCGGCTCCCTCGTGCTCACGCTGCCCATCATCAGGTCCGAATGGCCGCCCACATGCTTAGTGAGCGACATGATTGCAATATCGCAGCCATGGGCGAGCGCCGCGAAATTGAGCGAGGAGGCCCAGGTGTTGTCGAGCAGCGACAGCGCACCATGCTCCCGGGCAATCCGCGCCAACTCGGGCACGTCGCATACTTCCATCGTCAGGCTGCCCGGGCTTTCGATCATCACCGCCCGCGTCTTGTCGCTGAACATGGCAGTGTAGGATTCGAGGTCGAGCGGATCGAATGCCTTCGCCTCGATCCCGAATTTCTTGAGCATGCCGAAAGCAATGTTGCGGGTCGGCTCATAGGCGTTGTCGGTCACCAGCAATTCGTCGCCGGGGCGCAGGACCGCCAGGAGCGCGCTTGCGATCGCCGCAACCCCGCTGGGGAACAGCAGGGTACCGTCCGCCCCGGGCTCTAGTTCGGTCAGCGCATCGGCCAGCGCCCATTGCGTGGGCGATCCGCGCCTGCCGTAATAGAAATGGCCGTCCTCGTTCGGACGTCCGCCCGCGAGATCGGCCGAATCCTCGTAGAGATGGGTGCTTGCCCGCCACACCGGCGGGTTGACCACGCTGCCCGGCTGGCCGGCAAGGCTGGTATAGCGTTTGCTCCTTCCGGCACCGACCAGCCTGGTGCCAGCCTTGCCTGGGCCCTTGCGCTCAGCCATCCTGAAGGGCCGGCCCGGTCTCCTTGGGCGTATCGGGATCGACCGCCCATTCGCTCCAACTGCCGTCGTAGAGCGCGACATCCTTGTCCTTGCCCAGCAGATGCAGGGCGAAGCACAGCACCGCGGCGGTCACTCCGCCGCCGCAAGTGGTGGTGATCGGCTTGTCGAGATCGATACCGATATTCTCGAACGCCGCCCTGATCCCTTCCTTGTCCTTAAAGGTCCCGTCGGGATTATAGAGATCGTAGAAGGGAAGGTTGAGTGATCCGGGAATGTGCCCGCTCGGCACGCCGGGCCGGAAATCGGGTACCTCGCCCGAAAAGCGCCCGGCATCGCGCGCATCGACCACCTGTTCGCTCTTGCTCTCGATATTGGCGAGCATCTCCGCCTTGCTGCGCACCTTGCCGGTGTCTTCCCAGGCGGTGTAGTGCCGGTCCTTGTGCTCGCGCTTGCCTCGCTCGAGCGGGCGGCCCTCGGCCTTCCACTTGGCCAGCCCGCCATCGAGGATCGCGACATTGGTCGCCCCGAATATGGTCAGCATGTACCAGGCCCGGCTCGAAGTCTTCACGTCGCTGTCGTCGTAAAGCACGATCCGGCTGCCATCGCCGATCCCGAGCTTCTGCATCCGGCTGGCAAACATCTCGGGCTTGGGCAGCGCTGCCGGGACGGGGGACAGCGGATCGACCAGCGCCGCCAGGTCCATGAACACCGCACCCGGGATATGGCCTGCCTCGTATTCCGCCCGGGCATCGCGTCCCGCCGTGGGCAAGTGGCTCGAGGCATCCACGATCCGCAGATCGTCGCTGCCCATTTCCTCGGCCAGCCAATCGGTCGAGACCAGCGATTCCATGCCGCGCGCTCCTCATCGCGTGAACCCAAAAGCTTAATCGGCTCGCCGAGCCGCGTCGAGACTCGATTAAGAAAAGATTCGCTGGGTAACCTCCCGGTAGACCCGCGGGCCGAGATCGAGGCGGAAGGGTTGGAGGCGTGCGCCGGGGCGCGTCGAGCGCTGGCCGACAAGCGCCGTCTGGACGATCGTACCGGCCTCCCCCGCATTGGCGCGCAGCCGGGCGAGCGGCACGAACAGCGCGGCATCGCCCTTGCGGATCGGCCTGATCCGCGTGAAGGGGAGGCGGAACTCTCCCGAGACCTGGACGCTTTCCCGCGCTGGCAGGCGATCGATTACGTGGCGCTGCTCCAGTTCAACGGTCTCGGTGGCAATCTGGTCCGCTTCGGAGATCGAGGAATGGGCCGAGATCATGTCACCCGATATCACCACATCGCGCAGCGATGTCTTGGCGCTGTTGGTGATGGTGAGGCGGTATGACAGGGTCGCTGCGGTCAGCGAAATGCTGAGATAGCGCGCCTCGATCCCGATGCTGAGCGGGCCTTCCGGGGTGTTGGCAATCGTGGCCGGGGTCGGGCTGGGCCTTGGTGGCGGTTGCGGAGCTTGCTCGGCGGCCTGGGGAGCCTCGCTCGGCCTTACCTGCGGCTTGACCACCTGCGGCACGACGATTTCGGGTACCTGCTTGCGGCGCTGCCGGACATGGACGGCGATCGCGACCAGCGCGATCAGGACAAGCAACAACGGTACCGACAGCCACCACCAGGAAAGCGAGCGAACCCGTCCGGATGGTTCGTTCGATTGGACAGGATCGGCCTCGACCGGCACTGCGGCGGCAGGAGGCACGGATTGGATCTCGACCGGCTCAACCTCGGTTTCGACCGGGAGCTGTTCCGCTTCCGGCTGGGCCGGGGCAGGCGTGGGCGTCACCCCGGCGCGGGCAGGTGAGGCGGCGGCGGGTGTCGGCGTCGGTGTGACGGGGGCCGGGGGCGCCGTGTTTGCCGGGGGTTCGGAAGTGGGCGGAGGGGGGGTCGTGCGTGTCGGGGCCGGAGCCGGGCTTGGCGTTGGCGAAGGCGGCGGCGCCGTGACCCGGGGCGCAGGTGTCTCCCCTTCGATCACCGGTCCCTGCGCCTGCGGGGTCTGGTCGGGCGAAGGCGGCAGCTGGAAATCCGTGATCGCGGCACGAAGCGGCGCGGCAAGCGCCAGCGCGGTGGCGCAACCCGCCAGCAAGGCGAGCCGGATCGTACTCCTCGACGGCTTTGGTTGAGCCCTTGTCATGTTCCCCGCTGTCGCGCGCGTCCCGCGATCGTGCTGGAAGCGCAGGGCGCGCTGAATAGCGGCTGAATTCGCCGCGTCAAACGGCTGACTTGTGTGAAGGGGCTGATCGCGGCATCACCTGCCGCATGTCCAACGAAGACTCTCCGCCCGACCCGCTCCATCTGGGCAGGTCCAGCGCCTTGCCGGCTTCGCCCGATGAGGCCGTGCTCGACTATGTGCCCAATCCGCGCGCGGGCGAGCTCTACCTCGTGCGGTTTGCCGCGCCCGAATTCACTTCGCTGTGCCCCGTGACCGGCCAGCCCGACTTCGCGCATCTCGTGATCGATTACGCGCCGGGCGATTCCATTGTCGAATCGAAGAGCCTGAAACTGTTCCTCGGCAGCTTCCGCAACCATGCCGGATTCCACGAGGATGTGACCGTCGGGATCGGCCAGCGGCTCAAGCAGGAGATGCGGCCGCGCTGGCTCCGCATCGGCGGCTATTGGTATCCGCGCGGCGGCATGCCGATCGACGTCTTCTGGCAAAGCGGGCCGCCGCCCGAAGGATTGTGGCTGCCCGACCAGGGAGTAGCGCCTTATCGCGGGCGGGGTTAGGCAAGTTCTGCATGGGCGAAAGGCAATGCCCGACATCGGAGAGGATGGATTGATCAATTTAACGAAAGCCGGCGGCATGGCCGCCCTACTCGTGGGGACCGCGCTGTCGTTGCAGGCTGCTGCGCCCGCAGCGTCCCAACCTGCCGCTAACCCGGCAGCGCAGTGCGAGGCCATGGCCAGGGCAGCGTTCGGCGAAGACGTTCGAATTGTTTCCGCCACGCACAACCCGGCGAGCGCGCAGCAGGAATCGCCGGGACCGTTCGGACCGACTGTACGCCCCGCGCTTCCATCCCATTGCAGGGTCGAGGGGATCGTCAACGAGCGCATCGGCGCGGGCGGCTCGACCTACGGCATCAGGTTCGCGATCGCCCTGCCGGATGAATGGAGCGGGCGTTTCCTGTTGCAGGGCGGCGGCGGGCTCAACGGCTCGGTGGGTGAGCCGACCGGCCCGGTCGCTTCCGACGGGATTCCGGCGCTTGCGCGCGGCTTCGCGGTGATCAGTCACGATAGCGGGCACCAGGGCGCGGTGTTCGATCCCTCGTTCATGGCCGACCAGCGCGCCGCGCTCGATTTCGCCGAGGCCTCGGTGCGGACGATTGCCCTCCTGGGCAAGGAGATCACCGAGTCCTATTACTCCGCCGAAATCGGCCACAGCTACATGACCGGCTGTTCGACCGGTGGGCGCGAGGGAATGCTCGCCTCGCAGCGCTATCCGGAGCTGTTTGACGGCATCGTCGTCGGTGCCCCGGCGATGCGGGCGGGGGATTCGAACCTCGCAATCGAATACACGCAAGTGCTGATCAACCGGGCCGCGCCGAAGAATGCCGATGGCCTGCCCGATCTCGCTGCGCTGCTGACCCCGGCGGTGCGCCGGACGATCCTCGACGGCATGCTCGCGCAATGTGATGGCAATGACGGACTGATGGACGGGATGATCGAGAATGTCTCGGCTTGCCGGAACTTCGAACCCAGGCAGATGGTCTGCAGGCCGGGCGAGAGCGAGAGCTGCATCAGTGCCGGGCTGGCCGATGCGCTCGAACAGGGCTTTGCCGGGCCATATGACGCGGCCGGCTATCCAATCTACGTGCCCAACGCGTTCGACACGGGAATTGTCGAGTTGCGCGGCGGCTATTTGCCCACCGGGGCGCCGGGGCCGCTCGGCCCGGCCAGCACGGCGACCGAAATCGACCTCGACGCACGGATTCATGCGCTGCGCTGGGACGCGGCCAACCGCCTGACCGACACGCCCTATTGGACCAATCTCAACACCTTCCTCGACCGGGGCGGGAAGATGATCTTCTATCACGGCGTGTCGGACTTCTGGTTCTCGCCCTTCGCAACCTGGGATTACTACGAGCGCGCCGCCGAAACCAATGGCGAGGCCTTCACCGATGCCAGCCGCTTCTACATGGTTCCCGGCATGATGCATTGCGGCGGCGGCAATGCTTTCGACCAGTTCGACCTGCTCGGGAAGATTGTCGACTGGGTCGAAAAGGATGAGGCTCCAAGCTCGGTCGTTGCCCACAGGAGCGGCAATCCGGACGAGACTCGGCCATTATGCCCGTATCCGTCCTATGCGCATTATGACGGCGGCGATGCCAGCAAGGCCGCCAGCTTCAGCTGCCGGTTTCCCGATCGCAATGACTAGGACGGGTTGGCGCAGGTAAAACTGGCTTCGTCGGATTCGTCGCCTTCGCCGCTATAGGCCGGGTAGAGCGGATAGGGGCACAGCGGCCGAGTGATCGGTTCCCGTGAGGGCCCAGCCGGGGCTCCCGGGGGTCCGCCAGCGGGGCCACCTGGACGCCTTGCGACCAGCCGGTTGGGAGCCTGGCCGGTCGCATCCCATTCGTCGATGATCGCCAGTGTGTCGAATTGGCTGGCGCCGGCCCCGCCGGCGCAATGGTCCATACCGGGAACCATGAACAGGCGCAGCTGGTTCTGCGCCTGTTCGAGCGGAATCGCGTAATAGAGCCCGCTATAGAACTTCAGCGCGTTGGTCGCGGGGATCAGCCCGTCGGTCCAGCCATGGCTCATCAGCAGCTTCCCGCCGCGCGCAAAAAATGCGTTGAGCCCGGTATAGGGTACGTCGAGCGCGTCGCTACCGAATTCGCGCGCCAGGTAAACCTCGCGCGGGAAATCCATCCTTGTCCAGTCCCAATCTTCGTCCCCGCCATGCACGAGCAAGTCGAAATAAGTGAAGGCGACGGGGAAGGGCTCATTGCCGCTGATGATGAAGGACAGCTGCACTTCGCTGCCGATCGGCCAGCCCGGGAGCAGCTGCGCCCCGCTTTGGGGATCGACGATCCCGCGATAGATGTTTTCGATCGTCGCCAGCTGGCCTGGCGTGAGGCAGTTGCCGGACTCGCCCTGCTTGCAGCTAAGCGTTCGCGGTTCGAAGGCACAGGCGTCGGGGCGCGAAATGACCCCGTCGACCAGCCCGTCATCGTCGTCGCATTCCCTGAGCGCGGCCTGGTGGATCGCTTGCAGCAACTGCGGAGTGAGCGTGTTTTCGGGCGTCCGTGGGGGGTAGAACCCGGCAAACATCGACTGGGTCATGAGATCGGTCATCGGATTGGCCGGAGCCATCGCCGAAATCACGTCGTAATCCTCGGGATAGCGATAGGCCGACATCAGGCCCTGGCGTCCGCCGGTGGAGCAGGAATTCCACAGCGAGACGGTCGGTCCCGACCCGTAATAGGCCTCGATCGCGGTCTTGGCGGTGACGGTCATCTCGTGGACCGCACGATGGCCGAAATCGATGAGCTTTTCCGGATGGCCCGCGGCGAACTGGCCCGACATGCCGCCGGTGTCGTGGCCGGCATTGGTGGTTGCGGTGGCATATCCGCGCGAAAGCGGCTCGACCAGTTGCGAGATGCTCAGCACACCGGCCCATACGCCGTTGCCGATGCCGACGAATTTCCCGTTCCAGTTTTCGGCCGGCATCCAGATCTCGACCCGGATTTCGGAATCGGAGGTCGGGGTCAGTGTCGCCTCGATCCGGCAGAAGGCGGGCAGTGCGGCATAGGGCGATCCTGCGACGCCCGGAGGCGCGCCGAACGGGGAAGCGGGCGGCTGGTATTCTCCCGCCTCTATCAACGATGCGGATGTAACCCGGCCCTCTCCGATGTCGAGATCGGCAAGATCGCCGCATTCGGCGGCTGTGGCGGGCGTGGCAAGGCAGGCCAGCGCCGCCAGCGAAGCTGCCCCAAGTGCAGCGCGCTTCGCGCTTGAATTCCATAACCTTGCCATGATCGCGATCCTCCCTCCCAAGCTTTCGGTCGGGGGATCATAGCCGCTAACGCGCCGCATGCCAGTGCCGAGGTCGGGAAAAATGGTGCCGGCTAGAGGAATCGAACCCCTGACCTGATGATTACAAATCAACTGCTCTACCAACTGAGCTAAGCCGGCCCATGCCCTCGAGCCGCAAGGTGCCGGGGCGAAACGGAACGCGCGCCCTTTGCTCCAAACTGCCCGCGAGGTCCAGCCTGTTGCACGCAATCGAACGATCCCGAGCGGCGGCCAGCGGATTGGCCCTTGCCAAGCGGGAGAACTGACCCAATCTTGCGTCGGGACGAGGGAGGCGGTGAGTGGACGTCGCGACACAACAGCAATTGCTCTACGAGAAGAAGCGCAAGTCAAAGGGCGTTGCCTATCTCCTGTGGCTCTTTTTCGGATTCTTCGGGGCCCACCGCATCTATCTGGAACGCACCGGATCCGGTATCGCGCAATTGATCCTCACGCTAACGGGGATAGGCCTGCTCGTGACGCTTCCCTGGTGGATTGCCGATGCCTTCCTCATTCCCGGCATGGCCGGTCGGAAGAACGCAGAGATCGCGGACGAGCTTCGCCTGGGCATATTCGGCGATCCCGTGCCGGCGCGGCGGATCGAACATGCTCCGCCTCGCTCGCTCGATCCCAGGGTCGAGGAAATCCGTGAGCTGGGCCGAAGCCGATTTCGCAAGTTGAGAGACAGGTTTTAGGCGCCGAAGGTCCAGCCTTCGGTCCGGGCGATATCCGGCGACATTCCGGGCGGCATCCAGCGCGAGAGCTCGCCGGCAATCGCCCTGAGCCAGGCCGCGGTGACCAGCGCATCCGAAGAATGATCGTCGATCCGGCCGCTTCCGCGCACCGGCGGCGATCCCAGCTCGCGCAGCGCCAGGTTCAGGTCCTCGACCGTCCGTAGCTTGCTAGCGCCCTTGCGCACCTTGGCGCCGCGCGCCGCCAGCGAGGTGTACATCTCGACCAGCACCGAGCCGCCTTCGGGCAAGGGATCCACCGGCCAGACCGGGAGCCTGCCGCCGAGCCGGTTGAGCAGGCGCATGCCGGTCAGGCTCGATTTGCCGACCTGCGCCGCGCCGACAAGGTTGAAATTGCTGACCGGCCGCACGCCCATTGTGCGCTGGGCCTCTTCGGCGCGGCGAAAGCGGCCTTCGCGGGTCGCGGCACCGGGCAGGTGGAAGCGATCGCCAATGCGCTCGTTCGAATGGCGGAAATAGCGCGAGGCTTCGGGATGGGCGACGAAGCTGGCGGCTTCGAGATGGGGATCGCCCGCGCAGATATCGTCGATCAGCGCCCAGAGCGACCTGGCATCGCGCGGGCTCTCGCTCCAGCCGGGAAAGTACGCTCCGGTATCGGCGAAGGGCAGCGAAATGCCCATATCCATCCCGACCAGCGTGTCGTCGGGCAGGTCGAGCAGGATCGAGAGGACTTCTTCGCGGCTCCAGGGTTTCTCCCGTTCGACCAGCACCGGCGGCCCGCCGCCCGCATCGGCGATGGCGAGCGCGATGCCTTTCTGCCGCTCGCCCTTCGCGCCCGACCAGTCGATCGCGAGGAAGTGGCGGAAGCGGTGGGTCAAGAGCCGAGTCCCCGCGCAGGCGGGGACCTCCATCGGCTTTTCGCTACACTGGCCTGAGGCTCCCGCCTTCGCGGGAGCTCAGGAGGAGCTACGAAGTGGCGGAACCTAGCCATCGCGCCGCTGGGCGCGGAGCTTGTTCCAGTATTCGATCCGCTCGATCACCTGGCGCTCGAAGCCGCGTTCGACCGGCCGGTAATAGGTCTGCGGCTCCATCCCTTCGGGCCAGTAATTGTCGCCCGAAAAGCCGCCCTCGGCATCGTGGTCGTAGGTATAGCCTTCGCCATAGCCGACCTCCTTCATCAGCTTGGTCGGCGCGTTGACGATGTTCATCGGGGGCATCAGGCTGCCGGTTTCCCGCGCGCTCTTCCACGCGGCCTTCTGCGCGGCATAGGCGGCGTTCGATTTGGGCGCCGTGGCGCAATAGAGGCAGGCTTGGACGATCGCCAGCTCGCCCTCGGGGCTGCCGAGGAAATCGTAGCTCTCCTTGGCGGCAAGGCACTGGACGAGCGCCTGCGGATCGGCGAGGCCGATATCTTCCGAGGCGAAGCGGACCAGCCGCCGCAAGACGTAAAGCGGTTCCTCGCCCGCGGTGAGCATCCGGGCGAGGTAATAGAGCGCGGCTTGCGGGTCCGATCCGCGCAGGCTCTTGTGGAGCGCGGAGATGAGGTTGTAATGGCCCTCGCGGTCCTTGTCGTAGACCGCCACTCGCCGCTGGAGGAAGGCGCCGAGTGCCGCCGGGTCTAGTGGATTGAGGATCTTCGCGGAGTAAAGCGTCTCGGCCTGGTTCAGGAGGAAGCGCCCGTCGCCGTCGGCCGAGGCGATGAGCGCCGCGCGGGCCTCGGAAGTGAGGGGCATGGGACCTTCGATTTCCTCGGCCCGGTCGAGCAATTTCGCCAGCGCCGCGGTATCGAGCCGGTGGAGGATCAGGACCTGCGCCCGGCTGAGCAGTGCGGCGTTCAATTCGAAACTCGGGTTCTCGGTAGTCGCGCCGACCAGCGTCACCGTGCCGCGCTCGACATAGGGCAGGAAGCCGTCCTGCTGCGCGCGGTTGAAGCGGTGGATCTCGTCCACGAACAGCAGCGTCCGCTGCCCGGCCTTCGCCGCCCTGTCCGCCTCGGCGAAGGCCTTTTTGAGGTCGGCAACACCCGAAAACACCGCGCTGATCGCGACGAACCGCATACCGACCGCGTCGGCCAGCAGCCGGGCGATGCTGGTCTTGCCGGTGCCGGGCGGCCCCCACAGGATCATGCTCGAGAGCTTGCCTGCCGCGACCATCCGCCCGATCGCGCCTTCTGGCCCGGTCAAATGCTCCTGCCCGACCACGTCGCCTAACTTCGCCGGCCGCAGCCGGTCGGCCAGCGGCGCATCTTCGCGCGGCGCATCGGGCGCGGATTGGGGCATCTCGTCGGCAAACAGGTCGGCCATCGGCTCTCAATAGGCGTTGGTCGAAGAAAATGCATCGGCCCTTGTGGTTCGATATAAAAGATATATCTTAGAGCTATCGAAAACACATCGTAAGGAACAATCACATGGGAAGGCACGGATTTCATCATCATGGAAGGGGCTTCCCCTTCATCCAGGGATTTCCGTTCAACGCGGGCTCTAGCGGTTCTGACGATTGGGGAGAGGATTTTCCGTTCGGCGGAGATTTCCCGTTCGGCGGACAACGCCACCGCAAGCACGGCAGGGACGGGCGCAAGCGGATGTTCGGCGGGGGCGAGCTGCGGCTGGTGCTCCTGAAGCTGATCGCCGACGAACCACGCCACGGTTACGAGCTGATCAAGTCGATCGAGGAAATGACCGGCGGCGCCTATTCGCCAAGCCCCGGAATCGTCTATCCGACATTGTCGCTGCTCGAAGACGAAGGCGCGATCGTTGAAAGCATCGGCGAAGCGAGCAAGGACAAGAAGGGCGGCAAGGCCAGCGAGGGCCCGCGCAAGGCCTTCGCCGCGACCGATGCCGGCCATGCCGAACTCGAGGAACGCGCCGAGGAAGTCGAGCGGCTGATGGCGCGGCTCACGGGAGTCGGCGCAAAACGTGATCGCGAGCGCTCGCCCGAGCTCGGCCGGGCCTTCGCCAATTTCGGCCGCGCGGTCGCCAATCGCTTCCGCCAGGGCAAGTTCGACCGCGAAACGCTGGAGGAAATCGTCGATATCATCGACGAGGCCGCCAAGCGGGTCGAGCGCCTCTGAATGCGGTGACGATCCAGTTTGCCTCGCAGGCCCTGAGTGGTATCTTCTCCGCTCCACCCGGTGTGGAGGGGAGAGGATCCATGAACATCGATCAGACCGCCAAGGCGCCCTGGCACCTGTGGGCCGTGGGCGTGGTCAGCCTGCTGTGGAACTGCGTCGGCGCAATGGACTACATCCTGACCAAGATCCAGCACCCCGACTACATCGCCGCACTGACCGAATCGATGGGAGTCGATACACAGACCGCCATCGCCTATTTCACCGGTTTCCCGCTGTGGATGAACCTTTCCTGGGCGATCGCGGTGTGGACTGCGGTGGCGGGCTCGGTCTTGCTGCTGCTGCGCAACCGCTATGCATTCCACGCCTTCGTCCTGTCGTTGATCGGACTCGTGCTGGCAAGCTACTACCAGCTCTACGCCAATCCAGTTCCGGGAATGACCGACAGCGCCATTCCACTGGCGTTCACCGCCGCAATCCTGGTCATTACACTGGCGTTGATCTGGTATGCGCGGGCGATGGTCGCGAAGGGCGTGCTGCGCTGACCTGCCGTCTATCTTCCGGCTGCTTCACGACGAACGGTGGTAAGCCATCGCCGCCTTGGCGCGGATCAGCCTGAGATAGGTCTCGGCCACGCCGAGGTTGATCCGCTCCCAATCATAGGGCTGCGCACGTTCGAGCGCGGCCGCGCCATGCCGCTGGGCGAGCTCGCGGTCCTCGCAATAGGCCCCCAGCGCCGCCGCGAAGCCCGCAATGTCGCCCGGTTCGACCAGCCGCCCGGTCACCCCGTCCTCGACCAGCCCGCTCGACCCGGTCGCCCGCGCCGCCACCACCGGCAGTCCGCAAGCCATCGCCTCCAGGGTGACATTGCCGAAGGTCTCGGTGATCGAGGGATTGAACAGCATGTCCATGCTGGCGACCGCCCGGCCAAGATCCTTGCCTGACTGGAACCCGGCGAACACCGCCTGGGGCGCCCGTTCGGCGAACCACTCGCGGGCCGGCCCATCGCCCACCACCAGCACCCGGTGCGGTACGCCGCGCTGCCGCATGTCGGCCAGCGTTTCGGCAAACACGTCGAGGCCTTTCTCCAGCACCAGCCGGCCCAGGAACCCGATCACCGGCAGCTCGTCTTCGAGTCCCAGCTTCCGCCGCCAGCCGAGGTCGCGCGCGCCGGGATGGAACACGTCCTTCTCGACACCGCGCGACCAGATCTCGACCGAGGGATTCATTCGCTGTTCCCGCATCACCCCGACCATGGTCGGCGACGGCACCAGCAGCGTGTCGCAGCGGGCATAGAGCCGCCTGAGCCACACCACCACCAGCGGCTCGACGAAGCCCAGTCCGTAATAGCGCGGATAGGTCTCGAACCTCGTATGGATCGTGCAGACCACCGGAATGCCGCGCCTGCGGGCCCAGGCCGCGGCCTGGCGCGCGGCGCGGTCGGGGCTAGAAATATGCAGCACATGCGGGTCGAACGCTTCGAGGTCGGCCCGCGCTTGGCGGCTGAGGCTCAGCGGCATATGGAACTCGCTGCGTCCGGGCAGCGGCACGGAAGGCAGCGAGACCAGTGGACCGGTCGGTTCGAAAGCCGGCTCGGCCACGGTCGGGGCATAGACCCTGACCTGCGCCCCGTGATCGAGCAGCGTGCCGACGAGGCGGTTCTGGGCCTTGTTCGCCCCGTCGCGGACATAATTGTAATTGCCGCTGAAAAGGGCGACGCGCAGCTCGGAAATCGAGGTCGGCGGGCTAGTCATCACGGCAGCCCCTAGCCGAAGGTCCAGGGAGGCGCCACTGCTCTCGATCGAGACCGCACCGGCCTTCAGGGGGACTGCTTGACCAGAGTCAATGTAGATTGCTTGCCAAGTGTGATAAACATTAAGTTGTGTTGGGAGACGAGACGTGACCGCACACAGCCAGATCGAGAAGGTTTCGGCCGAATTGCCAACCGTATTGCGTGAGCATGCGGAGAATCTGCCCAACCCCGACGCCCCCGATTTCGCCAGCACTTTCGATCGCTTCGGCGATGCGCGGATCGTGCTCCTGGGCGAAGCCACCCATGGCACGCATGAGTTCTATACTGCCCGCGCGCAGATCACCCGCCGCCTGATCGAAAAGCACGGCTTCAATATCGTCGCGGTCGAGGGCGACTGGCCCGATATCGCCCGGATCGACGATTATGTCCGCCATGGTACGCCGCGTCCCCGGCGCGGCGAGCCCTTCGCACGCTTTCCGACGTGGATGTGGCGCAACGAGGAAGTGCTCGCCTTCGCCGACTGGCTGCACAACCACAACGCACAGCTGCTGCCCGGCCAGCGCGCAAGCATGCGCGGGCTCGATGTCTATTCCTTGCGGGAATCGATCCATGCGGTGGTCGCCTATCTCGAGAAGCACTGCCCCGAGGAAGCCGGCGAGGCGCGCCGGCGTTACGGCTGCCTCACCCCATGGCAGGACGAGCCCCAGCGTTACGGGAGGGAAGTCGAATATGGCGGGCTCGCCAAATGCGAGGACACGATGGTCGACCAGCTCAACGAACTCCTCAGGCGGCGGATGGAGCTGATCGCACATGATGGTCCGCGCGACGGCGAGGCCTATTTCGATGCCGAGCAGAATGCCCGGATCGTGCGCGCGGCCGAGCGCTATTACCGCTCGATGTATCGCGGCGCGGCCGAAAGCTGGAACCTGCGCGACCGGCACATGTTCGACACGTTGCAGTCGCTGATGGCGCATCACAAGGATGCCCGCGCGGTGGTGTGGGCGCATAATTCCCATGTCGGCAATGCTTCGGCCACTGCGATGGGCTGGGGCGGCGAATTCAACATCGGCGAGCTGGTGCGCAATGCCTATGGCGACCAGGCGGTGTTGGTCGGCTTCGGCACGGATCGTGGAACGGTCGCCGCCGCGTCCGACTGGGGTGCCGCGATGCAGGTCAAGAATGTCAGGCCCGCGCGCGACGACAGCTGGGAAGGCGCATTTCGCCGGACCGGCCTGGCCCGGACGCTGACCGACTGGCGCGATCGCAAGCAGCGCGACCTGGTATCGGCGCTGTCCGAAGTCCTGCTCGAACGTGCAATCGGGGTCGTCTATCGCCCCGAAACCGAGCGCGCGAGCCACTATTTCGAAGCGGTCCTGGCCGACCAGTTCGATGCCTGGATCTGGTTCGAGGAAACGCGCGCGGTCACCCCGCTCGGGCATGAGCGCCCGCAAGGCGCGCCGGAAACTTGGCCATTCGGACTATGAGCGACGGTCTGCCTCCTCCCGGTTGCCACGAGGTAACGATTGGCCGGGAGCTACGCCTCAAGGCCTTTCTCGGTGTGCCGGACGCCGCCCGCGGGATCGTCATCTTTGCGCATGGCAGCGGCAGCGGGCGGCTGAGCCCGCGTAACAACTATGTCGCCCAGCGCTTGCGCGAGGCCGGCCTCGCCACGCTGCTGCTCGATCTGCTTACCCCCGCCGAGGAGCGAGACCGGCGCAATGTCTTCGATATCGAACTGCTCGCCTCCCGCCTGAGGCTGGCAGCGGATTGGGCGGCGGACTATCCCGACACAGCCGGGCACAGGCCCTGCTATTTTGGCGCCAGTACCGGCGGCGGCGCGGCGATCCGGGCTGCGGCAGGCGATGAACGGATCGCTGCGATCGTTTCGCGCGGGGGGCGGCCCGACCTTGCCGGGACGAATGCGCTGGCCACCGTCTCTGCGCCGACCCTGCTGATCGTCGGCAGCCTCGACGGAATCGTGATCGATCTCAACCGTGCGGCGGCAGAGGCCATGCAATGCGAACGGCAACTGGCAATCGTCCCCGGCGCCGGGCACCTGTTCGAGGAACCGGGCACGCTCGACCAGGTCGTTGAGCTGGCCACTAGATGGTTTCTCGAACACCTTGACGGAGCGAGGCAATGAGCGGGCGGACGGGTCGCTTCGCCGATCGCCGCGAGGCAGGCCGGGAACTCGCACAAGCAGTGGCGGCACTCGGACTCGACGATCCGGTCGTACTTGCGCTGCCGCGCGGCGGCGTACCCCTTGGCTACGAGATCGCCAGGAAGCTCGCGGCGCCGCTGGACATCCTGCTGGTGCGCAAGATCGGCGCACCCGGACACGAGGAGTACGGGATCGGTGCGCTGGTCGACGGAGCATCTCCGCAAGTGGTGATTGACGAGCAGGCTGCCCGCATGGTCGGCGCCACGCCCGCCTATATCGAGCGCGAGGTCGCCCGGCAGCTGGCCGAACTCGAGCGGCGGCGGGCACGATACCGGGTCGGACCCCCGGTCCCGCTCAAGGGCCGCACGCTGGTCGTGGTCGATGACGGGATTGCAACCGGGGGAACAGTCAAGGCCGCGCTCAAAGGTCTCGCAAAATCGGGCGCGGGCCGGATCGTGCTTGCGGTTCCGGTTGCGCCGCGATCTTCGATCGAGGAATTGCGGGCGTTCTGCGACGATGTCGTATGCCTCGCAACGCCCGATCCCTTCTACGCTGTCGGGGCGCATTACGTCGATTTTGACCAGACTTCCGACGACGAAGTGATCGAATTGCTGGCGGCGGCGCAAGACTGGCGAAGCAAGCCTGCGGATTGATCCGCGAGCCTGCCGGACCGACATCCGCCAACTTCCCGCATACCCGTTTCTGGGCGTTAGCCAGCGTGACAGGCCGAGAAGTCCGAATGGTACTAATTAGCCTATTGCCTAATTAGCTAATCTGTGACAGAAACCCTCGCATGAGTTCCGTTTTCGATGCCCTGGCGCACCCGATCCGCCGCGAAGTGCTGGAACTGCTGAAAAGCGGGGGCAAGTCGGCGGGCGAGCTGGCGAGCCATTTCGATGTCTCCAAGCCGACCATGTCGGGCCATTTCGCCAAGCTCAAGGCCGCCGGGCTGATCCGCGGCGAGAACAAGGCCGGGACGATCACCTACACGCTCAACCTGTCGACGCTCGAGGAAGCTGTGATGGGCTTCATGGGGCGGATGGGCGTGCGGGCGAAAGACCCCGGCGAGGAAGGCGAAGGAGGACATTTATGAAGGTCAGGGGTTTGTTGGTCGCGTCCTTGGTAGTGACCGCCGCGATGGTGGCGTTTGCGTTCTACACGGCGAGCCTGCTCCCCGAAGGGGCGCAATTGCCGGTTCATTTCGACGCGGCGGGCAAGCCTGATCGCTATGCCGATGCGCTTGCCGCGCTCTTGATCGCGCCCGGTGTGGTCCTGGCCGTCTCGCTGCTCATGGCGGCAACCCCGTTTATCGAGCCGCTGCAGGAAAAGCTCGAGGCTTCGGCCTCGCTGTTCAGGATCGCCTGGCTCGGGCTGCTGGCGATCATAGCCTTCGTGCAGCTATCGATCGCTGCACCGGCCCACGGCTGGGTGCTGCCGCCGATGCTGTTCTACATTGCCATCGGGCTGTTCTTCGTCGCCTTGGGAAACATGCTGCCAAAGAGCCGGCCGAGTTTCTTCGTCGGTATCCGGACCCCCTGGACCCTGACCGACACCGACAACTGGATCGCCACCCACAGGCTGGGCGGCAAGCTGATGATGCTGGCCGGGGGCGCGATGATCGCCATCCCGTTCCTTCCGCTGGACAATGGCGGCCGGGTCGCGCTGCTGATAGGCAGCTTGCTGTGCGCGGCGCTGGTGCCGGTGGTCTACAGCTGGTGGTTCTGGCGTGCGAAGAAGAAGGCCGCACGCGCGAAATAGGGCTTACGCCGCTTCGGCCCTGCGTTTCGCCTTCTTGCGCTCGTGCGGATCGAGGATTGCCTTGCGCAGCCGGATGCTCTTGGGCGTCACCTCGACCATTTCGTCGTCGTCGATATAGGCGATCGCCTGTTCGAGGCTCATGATCCGGGGCGGGGTCAGGCGGATCGCATCGTCCTTGCCGGTCGAACGGAAATTGGTCAGCTGCTTGGATTTGAGCGGATTGACCTCGAGATCCTCGGGCTTGGCGTTCTCGCCGATCACCATGCCTTCATAGACCTTGGCCTGTGGGCCAATGAACAGCTCGCCGCGCTCTTCCAGCGCGTTCAAGGCATAGGCGACTGCCTCGCCGGTGCAGTTGGAGATCAGCACCCCGTTTATCCGGCCCTCGATCGCGCCCTTGTAGGGGCCGTACTTTTCGAACAGCCGGTTCATGATTCCGGTGCCGCGCGTGTCGGACAGGAACTCGCCATGATAGCCGATCAGGCCCCGTGAAGGGGCAGAGAAGATGATCCGCGTCTTGCCGCTGCCCGAGGGGCGCATTTCGGCAAGCTCGGCCTTGCGCCGCTGCATCTTGTCGACGACCGTACCCGAATAGTCGTCGTCGACATCGATCACGACCGTTTCATAGGGTTCGAGCCGCTGTCCGCCTTCCTCGCGATAGAGCACGCGCGGGCGGCTGATGCCGAGCTCGAAGCCTTCGCGGCGCATGGTCTCGATCAGCACGCCGAGCTGGAGTTCGCCGCGCCCGGCGACTTCGAAGGAATCCTTGTCGGCGCTTTCGGTGACCCTGATCGCGACATTGGTTTCGGCCTCGCGCAGCAGCCGGTCGCGGATCATGCGGCTGGTGACCTTGTCGCCCTCGCGGCCGGCCATCGGGCTGTCGTTGACGGCAAAGCGCATCGACAGGGTCGGCGGGTCGATCGGCTGGGCGGCGATCGGGGTCCTGACCGAGGGCTCGGCGATGGTGTTCGCCACGGTCGCCTTTTCGAGCCCCGCAATCGCGATGATGTCGCCGGCCCGGGCTTCCTCGACCGGCACCCGGTCGAGGCCGTTGAAGCTCAGCAGCTTGGTCGCGCGGCCGGATTCGACGACATTTCCGTCCATGTCGATCGCATGGATCGGATCGTTGACCCTGATCGTGCCCGATTGCACCCGCCCGGTGAGCACGCGGCCCATGAAATTGTCGCGATCGAGCAGGGTCGCGAGGAAGCTGAACGGGCCGGACGTGTCCAGCCCCGGCGGCGGGACATGCTCGACGATCGTCCTGAACAGCGGCTCGAGCGTGCCTTCGCGAGCGGCGGGGTCTTCGCTCGCATAACCGTTGCGGCCCGAGGCATAGAGATGCGGGAAATCGAGCTGCTCGTCATTGGCGTCGAGGCCGAGGAACACTTCGAACACCTCGTCGAGCACTTCGGCATGGCGTTCGTCCGGACGATCGATCTTGTTGACGACGACTATCGGCCGCAGGCCGAGCGCGAGCGCCTTGCCGGTGACGAACTTGGTCTGCGGCATCGCCCCTTCGGCCGAATCGACCAGCAGGATCACCCCGTCGACCATCGACAGGATGCGCTCGACCTCGCCGCCGAAATCGGCATGGCCGGGGGTGTCGACGATATTGATCCGGTGTCCGTTCCACTCGACGCTCGTGCACTTGGCGAGGATCGTGATCCCGCGTTCCTTCTCGAGGTCGTTCGAATCCATCGCCCGCTCCTCGACCCGCTGGTTCTCCCGGAACGTGCCGGACTGGCGGAACAGCTGGTCGACCAGCGTGGTCTTGCCATGGTCGACATGGGCGATGATCGCGATATTGCGCAGGGTGTCTTGGCCGGGCATTTCTCGGGCTTTCGGTGCGTATTGTCAGGAGCCCGAATGCGCTGCTCTGGCCGGGCGCCGCGCCCCTAACCGAATTGCTGCGCTGCGGCAAGGATTAGCGGAAAATCCCTGTGTGGCTGCAAAACAACAGAGGCGGTTGCGACAGCAACCAAATCTGGGTTGTCGATTGTGCGATGATGATGGAAAACATAAAGATAACGCAGGAAACCGGGAACGATCAAAGCAGGAGCCCAGCATACGGCCCGCACCGTTTCCCGAAATTGGAGAGATGGAGCCCCAAATGAAAAAACTGACAGCCGGTCGTGGCGTATCGCTTCGTGCATGCCTGATGTTCGGAGCCGCCGGAATTGCCTTGGGGACGCCTGGCGTGGCCCTGGCGCAAGGCGAAGATTCCGTCGAGGCGCCGCCGCCTTACGAGGAGGAAGATGCGTTCGGCAACCAGATCATCGTGACCGCGGTCAAACGTGAGCAGACCCTGCAGCAAACCCCGGTCGCGGTTTCCGTGACCCTGGCGGAAACGCTGGAGCGCGCCCAGATCCGCGACATCAGCGACCTGCAGACTGTCGTGCCTTCGTTAAGGGTGCACACCAACCAGAGCTCTTCGCAGTCGACCTTCGCCATTCGCGGCTTCGGCAATGGGGCGAACAATGCCGGGATCGAGCCCTCGGTCGGCGTGTTCGTCGATGGCGTCTACCGTTCGCGCATCACCGGCCGCATCAGCGACTTCCCCGATATCCAGCGGGTCGAGGTCCTGCGTGGCCCGCAATCGACCTTGTTCGGCAAGAACGCTTCGGTCGGCGTGATCTCGATTCGGACGCAACCGCCGCAGTTCCGCCCTGGCGGGTCGCTCGAAGCGACCTATGGCAATTTCAATTCCTTCGTCCTTAAAGGCCATGTGACCGGTCCGGTATCGGACAACGTGGCGATGAGCCTCGCCGCCGGCGGCAATTGGCGCGACGGTTATATCGACGACCTCGGGACCGGGACCGATATCAACGATCGCAACCGCTGGTTCGTTCGCGGCCAGATGCTGTTCGAGCCGAGCACGGATCTTTCGATCCGCCTGATCGCCGATTACGACATGCTCGACGAGAATTGCTGCGGGGTCATGCTGCTGCAGCCATCCCCTGCTTCGGGCGTGATCCAACTCCTGGGCGGGATGCAGAGCGATCCGGACGATCCCTTTGCCGACGTCACCTTCAACAATTTCGTGGCCGAGAACGAGATCGAGAATTACGGCATTTCCGGTGAGATCAACTATGCGATCGGCGCGCTCGATCTTACCTCGATCACTTCGTTCCGCCGCAGCGATGCCTTGACCCGGCAGGATGTCGACTTTTCGAGCGCCGACCTGATCTATCCGTTCCTGACCGATATCAAGGTCGATACCTTCACCCAGGAGCTGCGGCTTGCGGCCGAATTTGGCGACGTGGTGACCGCGCTGCTCGGTGCTTTCTACATCTCCGAGAGCGTCGACCAGACCGGCGCTTTGCGATACGGCGCGGACATGCGCGACTATGTCGACATCCAGGTGATGGCGGCAACCGGCGGCGCGCTCGATGTCGCCGCGCTCGAACAGACCTTCGGGTTCTTCGACGGCGATCCAACCCAGTATCTTGGCGATTTCTTCCGTGCCGGAACCGGGATCGAGGAAGCCTATACGCTCGACAGCGAAGCGCTTTCGATCTTCGGCCAGTTCGATGTCGAGCTCGCCCCCGGGCTGACTCTGACCCTGGGCGGCAACTACACGTTCGACAGCAAGACCTTCGTGCTCGACTCCGTGGCGACCGACGTGTTTTCCAGCATCGATCTCGATGCGCCGCAATATGCGCCGTTCCGCTACCAGCTGCTGTATGAGGGCGGGCTCTCGCAACAGGTTGGCGCGGCGTTGATGTTGGGCCGCGGGGCAACCGCGGGCGAAATCTTTGCCTTCGCGACCGATCCGATGACAGCTCCGATCTACGCCTTGATCGAAGCCGGGGTCGATGCCTTTGCCATGGCCAATATGAACAATCCGGCAGCCAATCCGCTGGCTGTCGCGCGCCCGCTGCAGTTTATCCCGCCCTTCCTCAAGGTCCCGAACGCGGTCGAGGACGGCGAGATCGACGATGAGGATTTCAGCTACACGGTCCGGTTGTCATACGACGTGTCGCCCAATTTCAACCTCTATGCCACCTATGCGACGGGCTTCAAGGCGGCCTCGGTCAACCTGTCGCGCGACAGCCGCCCGTTCCCGGCCGACCAGGCGGCGCTGGCCGGCGCCGGGCTGATCACCAACAATCTCGAATTCGGCACCCGCTATGCCGAACCCGAGGAAGCGACGGTCTACGAATTCGGAGCCAAGGGAACCTGGGACATGCTGTCGGCGAACCTGGCGGTTTTCCAGCAGGAAATCGAAGGCTTCCAGTCGAACATCTTCACCGGTTCGGGATTCGCATTGGCCAATGCCGGCAAGCAATCGACCTTCGGCGTCGAGCTCGAATCGCAGGTCTATCTGACCGATGAATTCACGCTCAATCTCGGGGTCACCTATCTCGATCCCTATTATGACGACTTCGAATTCAGCTCGGTGGGCGATCTTACCGGCACGATCCCGGCGGGCATTCCCGAATGGACGATCATGATCGGCGGCGATTACGATCACGAATTGGGCAATGGCGACAACCTCATCCTGCGCGCCAACTACCTCCACGAATCCGAAGTCCAGATTGTCGAAGGCCTGCCGGGCTATCTCACTCAGGGACAGGGCGCCGCGATCGCAGCGGCGGTGCCCTTCACGCGGACGGTCGACGATCTGTCGGCCTCGATTACCTACGCGATGGAATCGGGCCTCGAATTCTCGATCTGGGGCCGCAACTTGCTCGACGACCGCTATTTCGTGAACATCTTCGACACCCCGGCCCAGCCGTTGTCGATCTCCGGCTATCCCAACCAGCCGCTCACCTATGGCGGTACGGTGCGCTTCAAATGGTGATCGCGCCAAATTGAGCGAAGGAATCGGGGGGCAATTTGCCCCCCTTTTTCCTGGCCTTGTAAGTATCGGATATTGGCCATAGGATTTCCACATCGCGATCAATTGCACGCGGGGGGATTCCATGGGCGAATATGGCGGGTTCTGGCGCCGGGTGGGTGCCTATCTGATCGATGTGATCCTTCTGGGAATCGTCGCCAGCACCCTCGGGTCGATATTCGGATTTGGCACCACGACCTCCGAATTCGGCGATTTGTCCGCGTCCTATTCCTATAGCGTCGACGATGCCGAGAGCAGCCTGTTGAGCCTGGCGCTGGGAATTGCCTATTTCGCCGGCCTGGAAAGCTCGAAGATGCAGGCCACCCTCGGCAAGAAGGCGCTCGGCATGGTGGTTACCGACCTCGATGGCAACCGGATCAGTTTCCTGCGGGCACTGGGCCGCTATTTCGCCAAGATCCTTTCCGCACTGATCCTGCTGATCGGATACATCATGGTTGCCTTTACCGTGCGCAAGCAGGGCCTCCACGACATGCTGGCCGGGACGCTGGTGTGGAAGGGAGACCCGCACCGGACGGATCCGGCAATCTTCGACTAGGTCGCTAAAGCTCCCTAAGCGTCTGCGCCGGCTTGGCCCGCAGCAGCGGTAGCGAACCGGCGAAGGCGAAGGCCAGCACCAGCGCAATTCCCGCTCCGAGCACCGCGATAATCCGCGGCCAGTCGGGCAGCCAGTCGAATTCGAACATCTCGACGATTACCAGCCAGGCCAGCGTCGTCCCGAGGCCGAGCGCGACCAAGGCAAGGATTGCGGCGAGCAGCCCGTATTCGGCGAGCTGGAGCACCAGCAATTGCCTGCGGCTGGCGCCGAGCACCCTGAGCACGACATTGTCGTAAAGCCGGCTGGCCCGGGCCGCGGCGATCGCGCCGAGCAGTACCGCGATCCCGGCCAGCACCGCGACCGAGGCCGCGGCGAGGATCGCATTGCCGACCTGGCCCAGGATCGCGCGCGCCTCGGTCAGCACCTGGCCGACTTCGATCACCGAGCTCGACGGGAAATTGCGCACCATCTGGCGCAGCAGCGGCCCGGTTTCGCTGCCTTCGGGCAGGTCGACCATCGCCGCAAGATTGTGCGGTGCATCGATCAGCGCGTTGGGCGAGAATACCAGCACATAGTTGAAGCCCATCGAATCCCAGTCGATCCGCCGGAACGAGGCGACCCGTGCGCTGCGCTCGATGCCGAGCAGCCCGATCGTGATCCTGTCGCCGATTTCGAGGCCGATTGCATTTGCAAGTTCCTCGTCGACCGAGACCAGCGGCTCGCCGGCGTAATCCTCGTCCCACCATTCGCCTGCAGTGACCGTGTTTCCTTCGGGAACCTCGACCGAATAGGTCAGGCCGCGCTCGCCGCGCAGCTGCCAGGCACCTTCGGGCGTGTCTTCGAGGTCGGCCACGCGGGTCATGGCGCCCTCGGGCCCATAGGCGAGGATCCTGCCGCGCAGCGTCGGGACGCTGCGGAACGCCGCATCGGGACTGTCGGCGCGCACCATTTCCTCGAACTCGCCAATCCGCTCGCGCGGGATATCGAGCACGAAATAGTCGGGTGCCTGTTGCGGCACGCTGCGCTGGATATTGGCGTCGAGGCTGGTCTGGATCGCCGCCAGGAGGACGAAGGCCGAAAGCCCGAAGCCGAGCGCCGTCACCAGCGCGCCGGTCTGCGCGCCGGGGCGGTGGAGATTGGCGAGTGCGTTCCGAAGCAGCGGGTCCCGCGGGCGCGGGGCGGAGGCGGCGAAATTGCGGATGATCCAGCCGAGCAGCGAAAGGAGGATCAACAGCAATGCGCCACCGGCGAGAAACAGCGCGCTGACCCATGGTTGCGGCGCGCCGATCAGCGCCAATGCGAGAATCGCCAGCAACCCGCCACCGACCGGGAGCAATGCGCTCTTCCAGTCGCGCGCCAGCGGGGCAACCCGCTCGCGCATCAGCGCCATCGCCGGAAAGCGCTTCGCCTTGAGCAGCGGCGGGGCGGCAAAGACCAGCGCCACCAGCAGTCCGAACGCGGCCGCGCGGCCAAGCGCGGCAAGATCGATCACCAGCCCGGTCTCGACCGGTAGCAGCGAGCCCAAGGCGAATGCCAGAAGCGGGGTCACGGCAATCCCGGCAACGAGTCCGGCAAACGCGCCGGCAACCGCCGCTGCGCCAATCTGGAGGGCATAGATGCGGGCAATGTCGCGACTGGTCGCGCCAAGGATCTTGAGCGTCGCAATGCTGTTGCGGCGGGCTTGCAGATAGGATGCGACCCCGCCGCCGATCCCGATTCCCGCGATTACCAGCGCGGCGAGCCCGACCAGCGTCAGGAACTCGCCCATCCGGGAGACGAAGCGCTCGGCGCCGGGAGAGGCCATTTCGGCGGTGCGGAACGAGAAGCCGGCAACCGGGAATCGCTCCTCGATTTCCTCTTCGACCTCCTCGGCAGCGCGGCTGCGGTCGAAGGCGATGCGGTATTTGCTTTCATACATCGAGCCGGGCGCGACCAGCCCCGCGCGTTCGGGAACCTCGGCGGCAACGATCATCGCCGGGCCGAGCGCGAAGCCTTCGCTCAGCCGGTCGGGCTCGTCCTCGATGATTCCGCCCACGCGCATATCAATCGTACCCAGCCGGAAGGAGTCGCCCGGTCCGATATCGAGCCGGTCGGCGGCGCCTTGCGCGATCCAGGCCTCGCCGGGACCCGGCGCTCCGGCAGTCCGACCATCGGCGAGGGTAAAGGTGCCGTAAAGCGGCCAGAGCTCGTCAACCGCTTTCAGTTCGATCGGCGCGGCGGCCTCCTCGGTACTGGCGGTGGCCTGCATCCGTAGGCCGCCGGAAACCGTGCCATAGGTTTGAAGGACCGCGAGCTCTTCGGCGTTGGGCGGGCGCTGCCACACCCGCACTTCGAGGTCGCCGCCAAGGATTTCCTGCCCGCGCAATGCAAGTTCGCCGCGGATCGCTCCAGTCAGCGTGCCGATCGCGGCGAGCGCCCCGACGCCGAGGAACAAGCAGATCAGTAGCAGCCGCAAGCCGCGGAAGCGGCGGTGCAGGTCGCGCCGGGCAATCGCCCAGGCGGTTCGCCAGGGCAGGGCAGCGCTCATGCGGCCCTCGTATCGCTTTCGATCCGCCCGTCGCCGAGCGTGACGATCCGGTTGCAGCGTTCGGCGAGTGCGGCGTCGTGGGTTATGATCACCAGCGTGGCGCCGGTCTCGGCGCGGCGATTGAACAGCAGGTCGATAATCTCATGCCCGGTATGCGCGTCGAGATTGCCGGTCGGTTCGTCGGCGAAGATCAGCGAGGGGCGCGGCGCGATCGCGCGGGCGATCGCCACGCGCTGCTGCTCGCCGCCCGAAAGCTCGGCGGGATAATGGGTCAGTCGGTGGCCGAGTCCGACCGCCTCGAGTTCTGCCTTGGCACGCTCCCAGGCGTCCGCGTCGCCGGCGAGTTCCATCGGCGTCGCGACGTTTTCCTGCGCCGTCATGGTCGGCAGTAGGTGGAAGGCCTGCAGCACGATCCCGATCCGCCCGCGCCGCGCGGTGGCCAATTCGTCTTCGTCCATTGCGGCAAAATCGCGTCCGGCGACGCTGAGCGTCCCGCCGCTGGCGCGTTCGAGGCCCGACAGGACGGCCATCAACGAAGACTTGCCGCTGCCCGAGGGACCGAGCAGGGCAAGCGTCTCGCCCGCTGGAACCTCGAGATCGATTCCGCGCAGGATTTCGACCGCGGCCTCTCCGGTTCCGAGCGTCAGGGTGAGGTTGCGCGCCGATATGGCGCTTTGATTGTTGCTTGGGCTTGTCACATTTCTGCGTTTGCCTAGGGATGGGCGAGAGAGCAACCCGGCAATAAGGGCATTGGCCGATGACTTTGAGGTGTCTGTCGATAAGTATGGCGCTGGCGCTGGCCGCCTGCGGGGCGGAGGCACCTGCACCCGGGCCCCAGGAGGCAATTGCTGCCCCGCAGGAGGAGGCGGTCGTTGCGGGGCCGGAGCGGCGCATCCTCGCTTTCGGCGACAGCCTGTTCGCGGGGTATCGCGTCGCGGAGGGCGAGAGCTATCCCGACCGGTTGCAGGCGGCGCTGCGCGCGCGCGGGATCAATGCGGTGATCACCAATGGCGCGGTTTCGGGAGATACGAGCGCGGCGGCCTTGCAGCGCCTGCCTTTTCTGCTCGACAACCTGGATCAGACGCCGGAGCTGGCGATCGTCGAACTGGGCGGGAACGATTTGTTGCGCAGCCTTTCGCCGGAAGAAACGAAGGAAAACCTGGCGACGATCATCGACCTGATCGAAGCGCGCGGGATCGACGTGCTGCTGGTGGGAATGCGCGCGCCGCCCAATCTCGGCGAAGGATTCCAGCAGCAATTCGATGCGCTTTATGCCGAACTGGCGCGGGAGAAGGGCGTGCCGCTGGTGCCGTTCTTCCTCGGCCCGGTCTACGACAAGCCCGAGCTGATGCAGGCCGACCATATCCATCCCACGGCACAGGGGATCGAGGTGCTGGTCGAGGCCACGGTGGAGGACGTGGTCGAGGCCCTGCCGGAGAGCGAGTGAGTCCCCGCGAAGGCGGGGACCTCCAATCTGATTTACGCCATGTGCGAAAGTTGGCTCCCGCCTGCGCGGGAGCTCAGCCAACTTCAGAGTCGCTCCACCTTCCCGTCTGACACCCGCCAAGTCGCGGCCTCTCCCGCAAGCTCCTCGAACGGCGCAAGTTCGGTCCCTGAAAGCCAGGCCTGGGCCTTGCCCGCGCGCAGGCGATCGAACAGCGCCGCGCGCCGGACCGGGTCGAGATGCGCGGCGACCTCGTCGAGCAGCAGCAGGCCGGGGCGCTCGCCGGCGGCGAGGCCGGCATGGGCAAGGGTGATCGCGATCAGCATCGCCTTCTGCTCGCCGGTCGAACAATTGGCGGCCGGCTGGCCTTTGCCGGCCATGGTTACTTCGAGTTCGTCGCGATGGGGGCCGGTGAGGGTCCGCTGGGCCGCGCGGTCGCGCTTTCGGCCCTTGCGCAGCGCCTCCGCCAGTTCGCCGCGCTCCAGCGGGCCACCCGGGACATAGGCGAGGGCGGGGCGGGCAAAGGGCGCGTCGGGCAGGCTGGCGAGTTCGGCGGTGAGCCTTGCGACCAGCGTCGCGCGTCCCGCCGCCAGGGCCTCGCCCGCTTCGGCCAGTTGGGCTTCGACCGCATCGAGCCATTGCGGCTCGGGCTCGCGTTCGTCCGCGAGGAGCCGGTTGCGTTCGCGCAGCGCCGCCTCGTAGCGGCTCGCCCGGCGGGCATGGGCGGGTTCGAGCGCCAGCGCCAGCCGATCCATGTAGTGCCGCCGCGCGCCCGCGCTGTCGGCAAACAGTCCGTCCATCGACGGGGTAAGCCAGGTCACCGCCAGCCATTCGCCGAGACTGGTCGCGCTGGCATCGGCGCCATTGACCTGGACGATCCTGCGCCCCGGCCGGGCGGGATCGGCGCCGGTCCCGAGCAGGACAGGATCGGGGCTGTCTTCGGTCAGAAGCTCGGCGCTCACCGCAAATCCGCCCGGTCCCGGATCGCCAGCCATCTCGGGGAGTGTCGCGCGGCGCAGCCCGCGCCCCGGGGCGAACAGCGAAATCGCTTCGAGCACATTGGTCTTGCCCGCCCCGTTATCGCCCATCAGCAGGTTGATCCGGGCGGTGCCGTCAAGGCGGCTATCCCGGTGGTTGCGAAAGCTTGAAAGGGTGATCCGGTCGAGCGCCATGTATGGCAGGTGCGATAGCGGCGCATAGTCGCGCTAGCCACGCAAAATTGTCGATCCCACTAGTTAGTGAATATTCCCAACACATGGCATTCACCTCCCGTAAAGCAAATTCCTCCGGGCAGGAAATGGCGGAAATTCGGCATTTTTCAAAACTGGCACGGCTCCTGCAATACATCTGGCGTGGACGGAATGGTTCCTTCCACAGAGTTTACGAAGGGGAATTGAAATGCAGAACACTGTTTCCATCGGCAGCCGCGTAGCCGCCTTCTTCAGCGCCATGGCCATCACCGGCCTCATGCTGACCGCCTATTTCGCACCGCCCGCCAGCGCTGCCGTCGGAATTGTCGCATGAGCTCGCTCAAACACAGCGACGGCCGCGCCCCCGCAAGCAAGCGCTCATTCCAGCTCGATCGTACCAACGGGATGGTGATGGGCGTTTGCGGCGGGATCGGCAATTTTTTCGGGATCAACGCCAATTACGTGCGGGGCGGCTTTGTCCTCGCCACGCTGATCGGCTTCGGATCACCGATCCTGCTTTATCTGGCGATCGGCATCATTACCGCGCTGGTAAACCGCTGAGCCGGGGATGGGACTTGGATTGCGCTAACGCTTTGCTGCTTGAGCGCACCAAACAGCCCCGCTCAGCCCTCTAATCGAAGCCTTCCCGCGCGAAGGGCGAAAAATCGGTATCGTCGTCATAGACCTCGACCCCCTCGCGCCGCTTGAGGAAGCCGACCACCTGGTAGGTCACCGGCGTCAACAGCGCCTCCCACAGGGTCTTGATGACCCATTGCGTGATCGCCAGCATGATCACATCTCTCACCGTCCAGCCCGGAACGAACAGGAATGCCAGCGGATAGAACAGCGCGCTGTCGACCGCCTGGCCGAACACGGTCGAACCGATTGTGCGCATCCACAGATGCCGCCCTTGCATCAGCACCTTCATCTTCGCGAGCACGAAGCTGTTGACGAATTCGCCGCACCAGAAGGCGATCAGCGAAGCGAACACGATCCGCGGGGTCTGCCCGAACACCGAGTAATAGGCGGCCTGGTTGGGCGCGGTCACCGTCTCGCCATTGACGACATATTCGGCCGACGCCATCGCCCAGCCGGGCGCGGGCGGGATGTTCACTACCACCACCGACATCAGCACCATGAACAGCAGCGCGAACAGCCCGGTCCATATCACCCTGCGGGCATGGGCATAGCCATAGACCTCGGTCAGCACGTCGCCGATGATGTAGCTCACCGGGAAGAACAGCACCCCGGCGCCGAAAGTGATCGTGCCAAGCAGCGGCAGGTCGACCTGCGCCTGCTTGGCCGCCCCGATCAGGTTCGACAGCAACAGGATGGTGACGAACGCCGCCATCACATAATCGGAATAGCGGAAATGCCGCCGCGCGCCCGCCTTGCCGCCGATCTGCCTGGGTTCCCCGCTCATGGCAGGGGACTAACCCGATTTGCGCAAAGGGGAAAGCGCGCTAATGGAACGCTGCGCGCGCCCGTAGTTCAACTGGATAGAGCACGAGCCTTCTAAGCTTGGAGTTGCAGGTTCGAGTCCTGCCGGGCGCGCCAGCCAAGAGGGCCCAATAAATGGGCCTTCTTGGCTGGCATGCTGGGGCGGGCTCGGACCTTGGGTTCGGAGTCGGAGCAAAGCGGAGACGAACGAGCGCGCAGCGCGAGGACAGTCCTGCCGGGCGCGCCAGTTTCCTCTCCGTGCCACCGCGTTACTACTTGAGCGCGATCAAGCGCACTCGATGCACAGCGTCGCCGTGGGCATCGCCTTGAGGCGGCCTTCGCTGATGTCCTTGCCGCAACTGGCGCAGGTGCCATAGGTGCCGTTCTCGATCCTCAGCAGCGCCTGGCGAATCTCGGCGATCTCGCGCCGCAGGACATCGTCCACGCCCGCCAGCGCCTCGTCGTCGGCGAGGTCGACCGCCTGCTCGCTCGAATCCGCGTCGAGCTCGTGGCGCAATTCGTCGCGGATCTCGCGCGAGCGGCCCAGCAGTTCGGCAAGCTTTGCCTCCAGCACTTTTGCAAGTTCGGCATGGTCACTCATCTGAAAAATCTCCACGGCAGGTTCAAACACGCAGCGTAGGGCTGCAGCGGGGCACTGCGCAAGTCTTTGCGCGGCATCAATCGGAATTGCCATTCACCTGTCGGGATTGCTTACACTTGCAAGAAGGTTAATGCGCCGGAAACCATCGCCAGGCGCAGGAAAGCACGCAACGCAAGAACTGGCACGGGGATTGCAGTGTTATGTACGTCTCTGGTTTATTCAAAGAGGCGGGACCGACCCCTGTCCCCCAAAACCTGGTCTCCCGGTCCCGCCTCTTATTTCCAGGACAATCCCGGACGTTTCGGAACAGGATTCGCCCTCCCCATCGACGGGGGAGGGATACGAAGACTTGGCCCGCCGGGCCTAGTCGGAGTTGGGTGGGGGTGAGGCAACCGCTCGCCGCAGAGCCACCCCCTTCCAAGCTTCGCTAGCTCCGGAAGGAGCAAGCTACGCTATCCTTCCCCCATCGAGGGGGAAGAGGAGGTTCAGCCCGCCTTCGCTACCTGCGCCTCGTCGAGCAGCTGCTGGAGCTCGCCGGCCTCGAACATTTCCATCATGATGTCGCTGCCGCCGACGAATTCGCCCTTCACGTAGAGCTGGGGAATGGTCGGCCAGTCGGAATAGGATTTGATCCCCTGGCGGATTTCCATGTCCTGCAGCACATCGACGCTGCCGAATTCGACCCCGCAATGCTGCAGGATCGCGACCGCGCGGCTCGAAAAGCCGCATTGCGGGAACAGCGGGGTGCCTTTCATGAACAGCACGACATCGCTGTCGCTGACAATTTTGGAAATGCGTTCGTTGACGTCGGTCATGATACGGCCCTGGAATAATGTTTAGGGGTAAGCCTTCACTTGGGAACGGCGGTAGTCAGTTGCAAGGCATGGAGCGCGCCGCCCATCCGCCCGCCAAGCGCCTCGTAGACCAGCTTGTGCTGGGCGACGCGGGTCTTTCCCGCGAAGGCGGCGGAGGTAACCCTGGCGGCGTAATGGTCGCCATCGCCGGCAAGATCGGTGATCTCGACCTCGGCATCGGGCAGTGCGGACCTGATCAGGGCCTCGATCTGCGAGGCTTGCATCGCCATAGGTCAGGAATCGCTCATCAGCTGGCGGCGGGCTTCGACGGTCTTTTCCTCGAGCATCGCGCGCACTTGCTCGGCATCGATATCGATCCCGGCGGACGTGAAATCGCCGACCACCTTGCGGATGACGTCCTCGTGTCCGGCTTCCTCGAAATCGGCCTGGACCACCGCCTTGGCATAGGCATCGGTCTCCTCGGCGGTGAGGCCCATCTCGCCGGCAGCCCATTGGCCGAGCAGCCTGTTGGCGCGCGCGGCAATCCGGAACGCGGTTTCCTCGTCCATGGCGTGCTTGGCTTCTTCGCCCCGCTTGCGATCGTTGAAGTCGGTCATGAGTGATTCCCTGAAAAAGAACTTCGTCGGGTCCAGATAGCGCCAGCCGGCGGCGCGCGGCAAGGTGGTTCAGGCGGCGGTGCCCTTGGCGAGCCACGGGGCGCTCTGTGCCTGGCGCGCTTCATAGCCTGCAATCGCATCGTTGCGCGCCAATGTCAGCGCCACTTCGTCGAGACCGTTCAAGAGGCAATGCTTGCGGAACGGGTCGATTTCGAAAGTGAAGCGGTCCTGGAACGGGGTAGTCACGGTCTGGCTTTCGAGGTCGATCGTGATCGGATCGGTCTCGGCCACTTCCATCAGCCGGTCGATCGCTGCCTGCGGCAGGGCGACCGTCAGGATCCCGTTCTTGAACGCATTGCCGGAGAAGATATCAGAAAAGCTCGGCGCGATCACCGCCTTCACGCCCATATCCATCAGCGCCCAGGCGGCGTGTTCGCGGCTCGACCCGCAGCCGAAATTGTCGCCCGCGACGATGATCGGGGCAGCGGCGTATTCCGGATTGTCGAACACATTGCCCGGGTCCTTGCGCAGCGCTTCGAACGCGCCCTTGGCGAGCCCTTCGCGGGTGACCGTCTTGAGCCAGTGCGCGGGGATGATGATGTCGGTATCGACGTTTTTCATGCCCAGCGGATAGGCGCGGCCTTCGACCTGCTTGACCGGCTGCATTAGTCGGTTTCCGGCGGTTCGCCGCTGGGCGGCATGGGCGGTTGCGCAGGCTTGGCCTTCTTCCTGCGCGAGGCATAGAGCAGCGCGGCGGCGACGGCGGCCGAACCGATGGCGGCGCCGGCGATCATGGCCTTCTTTTTTGTCTCGTCGTTCATGGTTACCTAGGTGGGTTTCCAGTATCGGTTTTCAAGTGCGATCAATCGCTTAGCTCGCGCACATCGGTCAGCCGGCCGGTCACGGCGGCAGCCGCGGCCATCGCGGGCGAAACGAGATGCGTGCGCGCGCCCGGGCCCTGGCGGCCGACGAAATTGCGGTTGCTGGTCGATGCCGAACGCTCGCCCGGCGGAACCTTGTCGGGGTTCATGCCGAGGCAGGCCGAGCAGCCCGGCTCGCGCCATTCGAGCCCGGCTTCGATGAACACCTTGTCGAGCCCTTCTTGCTCGGCCTGCTGCTTGACCAGGCCGGAACCGGGAACGACGATCCCCCAGCGAATATTGGGCGCCTTCTTGCGGCCCTTGAGCACTGCGGCGGCGGCGCGCAAATCCTCGATCCGGCTATTGGTGCAGCTGCCAATAAAGATGTTCTGGACCTCGATCTCGGTCATTTTGGTACCTGGAGTGAGCCCCATGTAATCGAGGCTCGCCTGCGCGGCGCGCTGCTTGGATGGGTCGGCGAAGCTCTCCGGCGCGGGGACCACGCCGCCGATCGGCACCACGTCTTCGGGGCTGGTGCCCCAGGTCACGCTCGGTTCGACCTCGGCGGCCTGGATCGTAACGCTCTTGTCGAAGGTCGCGCCCTCGTCGGTGCGCAGCGTCCTCCAATAGGCGACCGCGCGCTCCCAGTCCTCTCCCTTGGGTGCGAAGGGGCGGCCCTTGAGGTAACGGAAGGTGGTCTCGTCGGGCGCGATGATTCCGCCGCGTGCTCCGCCCTCAATCGACATGTTGCAGACGGTGAGGCGACCTTCGATCGACATCTCCTCGAACACCTTGCCGCGATACTCGATCACATGGCTGGTGCCGCCCGCAGTCCCGATCACGCCGATGATGTGCATGATAAGGTCCTTCGAGGTGACGCCGGGGCCAAGCTCGCCTTCGACCTTGACCTCCATCGTCTTCGACTGGCGCAGCAGCAGGGTCTGGGTCGCCAGCACATGTTCGACTTCGCTGGTGCCGATCCCGAAGGCCAGCGCGCCCAGCCCGCCATGGCAGGCGGTGTGGCTGTCGCCGCAGACGATCGTCGCGCCGGGGAGCGAGAAACCCTGCTCCGGACCCACGACATGGACGATGCCCTGCTGCGCGGCGGTCGCACCGAAATAGGTGATGCCGAATTCGGGCGCGTTGCGTTCGAGTGCGGCGAGTTGCTCGCGGCTCTCCTGGTCTTCGATCGGCACGCGATTGCCGTCGGCGTCGATCCGCGGAGTGGTCGGAAGGTTGTGATCGGGCACCGCCAGCGTCAGTTCGGGCCGGCGGACCTTGCGCCCGTTCATCCGCAGCGCCTCGAACGCCTGCGGGCTGGTCACTTCATGGACCAGGTGCCGGTCGATAAAGATCAGGGTCGTGCCGTCGTCCTGCCGTTCGACGACATGGGCGTCCCAGATCTTCTCGTACAAGGTGCGCGGTTTCGATGCCATGCGTTCCATTTATCCGTTCGTGTCGAGCAAAGTCGAGACACGTTTGGGCGTTCATCTCTCGATTCCGCTCGAGACGAACGGGGTAGGGGGCGACTTAGGCCGAATGGCGCAGTTTGCAAGCCGGGGCTGTCTTTAGCGGGCGAAACTCCCTATTTACGCCCGATGGACTGGCTTTTGCCCCTGCTGATCGTGCTTGCGACCGTGTTCGCGATGGAATGGGTCGCGTGGGCAAGCCACAAATACATCATGCACGGCTTCGGCTGGGGCTGGCACCGCGACCACCACGAGCCGCATGACAAGGCGTTCGAGAAGAACGACCTTTATGGCGTGGTCGGCGCGGCGGCGAGCATTGCCATGTTCGCGGTGGGCAGCCCCTGGGTGATGGGTGCCGACGCCTGGTTACCCGGCACCTGGATCGGGCTCGGCATCCTGTTCTACGGGATCATCTATACGCTGGTGCATGACGGGCTCGTCCACCAGCGCTGGTTCCGCTACGTCCCGCGCGGCGGCTATCTCAAGCGGATCGTCCAGGCGCACAATCTCCACCATGCGACGACTTCGAAGGAGGGCGGGGTGAGCTTCGGCTTCGTGATCGCGCGCGATCCGGCGGTGCTCAAGGCCGAGCTCAGGGCCCAGCGCGAGGCCGGGCTGGTGACCTTGCGCGAGGTCGATTCACGGGGCTATTGACCGGACCGTGAGCTACCGCGAAGGCGGGAGCCTTGTGCAAGTTCGAACAAGGCCCCCGCCTGCGCGGGGACTCAGGAGTTGGAAAGCCGCTCCGCCGTTGCCTTCACCAGCGCGATCATGTTGGGCACGCCCTGGGTGCGGTTCGAGCTGAGCTGGTTCCTGAGGTCGAAGGGTTCGAGCTCATTGGCAATGTCGGTTGCGGCGACCTCGGCAGCGGGTCTGTCCTGCACCGCGCTCAGGACCAGGGCGACGATGCCTTTGGTGATCGCGGCATTGCTGTCGGCGAGGAAGTGGAGCTTGCCGTTCTCCTCGGTCGGGTAGACCCACACCTGCGCGGAGCAGCCGCGCACCAAAGTGGCGTCGGTCTTGAGCGCATCGGGCATCGGGTCGAGCTCGCGCCCGAGCTCGATCAGCAGGCGATAGCGTTCGTCGCCTTCGAGAAATTCGTATTCTTCATAGATGTCTTCGAGGCTGCGCATCTGCGCGCCTCTAGCAGGGTGGACCTAGAGGTCCACCCCGGAAGCGATCGCTTCGAGCTTGCGGATGCGTTCCTTGAGGTCGGCCATTTCGATCCGGGCCGCGCCTTCGCCGGCGCCGCCTTCGATCTCGACCGGCCGGCGCACGTCAAGCTCGCGGCGCTTCAGCGCCAGCCAGCCTTGCCAGCCGCTCAGGACCGTGGCCGCCACGATTAGCAGGCCAGTCAACGAAGCCGCAGCAATCAGCAAATTGTCGCTCATCATCGCATTACCTCCTTGTACGCCGGCCTTTCACTCGCGGCGTAGTAATTCAGTCCCTTGTCCGTTCCTTGTCGCGCAAATCGTCGATCCGATCGGCCAACTGGCTGCTTTTGTCGGTCGCAATTCGCTCAAGCACCTTCACCCGCTCGCGCAGTTCCTCGATCTCGCCCTGGCGGGCCTTCGAAGCACCATCCTCGACCGGTAATTCGTTGCCGAGCCAGTCTTTCCTGAGACCGCGTTCGGCCCGAAGCCGCGCGGCCTTGACCGTGCCGACTACCGAAGCAACCGAAATGATCAGGACGATCGCAACTGCTGCGATAATCATCATGGCGGCGATTTCAGGGTCCATCTAGTCAAGCCTCCTCAGTCGGATTTCGCATTGCGCCGGTCTTCGAGCCGGACTTCCTTGTCGCGCAGCGCCTCGATCTCGTCGGCGAGCATCACGCCCTTGTCGGTCGCGATACGCTCAAGCACCTGCGTGCGATGCTTCAGTCCCTCCAGTTCGGCGCGATAGGTCTCGGCTTCCACCGTCTTGTCGCGGATTTCGAGCTCGAGCTTCTTTTCGCGGAAACCGATATAGCGCTTGAGCACTTCGGCACCGCCGACGATCAACAGCGGCAGGATTATGACCAGTCCGATCAACAGTAATATGCCGCCACCTTCAGTCATTCCGCCTTGCTCCTGTCCTCAAGCTTGTGGTCCCGACTGCGTAGCGCCTCGATCTCGTCGGCCAGCATCACGCCCTTGTCGGTCACGATCCGTTCGAGCACCGCCAGGCGGTCGGCGTAATTCTCGAGCTGGTCGGTCAGCCGCGCATTTTCCTCGCGCAGGCGGGCGACTTCGCCGTCGTCGCGCCGCTCGATCTTGCCGCCGGCGCCGTCGTCGAGCGGATAGCCGTGCCTGGCCCGGATCCAGGTGGTGAAAACCCACGCGCCCATCGCAAGCGCGATGATCGTGATGACGAAACTGGATGGAAACATGTTCATCTCTTTCAATTCGGCGCGCGGTCGCGGCTGGTTTCGATCCGCGGCGCGGGATCGCGGTCGCGCAGGCGTTCGATCTGGTGGGCGATATCGTAGCCGCTGTCGGTAACGATCTTCTCGAGCACGATGATCCGGTCCTCATGGAGTTCGAGCCGGTCGCGCAGCTGGGCGTTCTCTTCGCGCAGGCGGGTCACCTCGCCCGCCTCAGCCCCGATCGCCCCCCGCCGTCCGCGCTTGCCCTCGATGCCGTGAGCGGATTTGCCCCAGCTCTTCAGGACGCCGGCGAACATCGCCATCCCGATAATTGCGAGTACGAAAAGCGGGCTACCCCAATCCATGTCCTGTGTTCCCCTTCCTCTGGAATGCTCAATTGAATGTCTTGTCGCGCTGGTCCTCGACCTTGAGGTCCTCGGTCCGCTGGTCGCGCAATTGCTCGATCTGGCGGGCGACATCGAAGCCCTTGTCGGTCACGATCCGCTCGACCACTGCCAGGCGATCCTTCAGCGATCCGAGCTCGGCCCGCAAAGCCGCGTTTTCTTGTGTGATTAGCTTCACCCGCTCCATCGCCTCGCTGGTCATTTCCGGCTTGAGAGACTGGCCCCACATACCTTCGAGCGGATAGCCGTTCTTGATCTTGAGCCGGGTGGAGTGCACCGAAGCCAAAATCCCGGCCAGCGCCACTGCCGCGCCCGCGCCGACGATCCAGCCGACATAGGGCAGGATGGCTGCGAAAGTGGGGTCCATCACACTTGCTCCTTCTTCTCGCGCTGGTCGGCCAGCAATTCCTCGACCCGCTGCTGGTCGCGCAGCGCCTCGATCTGGGCCGATACGTCGTAGCCCTTGTCGGTCACGATCCGTTCGAGGACGCGAACGCGCTCTTCGAGGTCGGTGTTGTTCGTGGCATATTGGGCAGCCTTTTCGGCCGAAATCTTCGCCTGCATTTCCAGCACCTTGCGCTGATGATGAGTCCAGATCGCGATGATCGGGATCGCGAAGATTGTCAGCGGGATCAGAACCCAGATGGTGTCGGGACCCATTGCCTATTGCCTTTCCTGTTGCCGGCCCATTTCGAACGGCACGCCGTTATCGGTGCGGGCGTCGCGCAGCGCCTCGATCTGGGTCGCCAGGTCGTAGCCCTTGTCGGTGACGATCCGTTCCAGCACCGCGATCCGGTCTTCGAGCAGCTCGATCTTGGCGTCCTGCTGCTGGGCGCGGACGCTGTCGTGATTGCCCGAGGCGGCGAGCCGAAGCTGCTCGATCTTCTCCTTGTGCTTCAGCTTGATCGCGGTGATCGGGATCGAAATGCCCATCACGATCGCAACGATCGGGATCAGGAAACCCCAGTCCATATCTCGTCCCCTCTCATGCCTCTGCTCAGCGCAGCCGTTCGATCTCGGCCGAAAGGCGCGGATTGTTGGTTACGTAATAGGTCTCGACCTCGGCCAGGCGGCGGTCGATGTCGCGGAAGCGGGCCCGCACTTCGCGCGCGGTCCGGGTCGGGCTCTGGCGCACGCGCTGCCAGTATTTCTGCTCGTCCTTGTCGGTGTAGAGTTCGGCCGGCTTCTTGTTCAGGAAAATCCCGGCGATGAAATAGGCCGGGATGATGCCGCCGCTCGTAATCGGGACAAGCATCAGCGCGCCGAGGCGGACCCACAGCACGTCGATCCCGGTATAATCCGCGATCCCCGCGCAGACGCCCATCAGTTTTGCGCCCCTCTTGTCCTTGTAGAGTGTGGTGCGTGGACTGTTCATTTGCGGCCTTCCTTCTCCGCCATCAGGCGGTCCAATTCGCGCAGCTTCTGGTTGTCCGACTCAAGGTCGTGGGCGATCCGCGGTGCGTGGAAATCCGGGTTGTCGGCCGCCACCAGCCGCTCGACCGTGTCCATCCGCTCGTCGAGCCGCTTGGCGAGCTGGTAGAGCTCTTCCAGCAGCACCTCGTCGTCGGTGGTGATCGTCGCCGCCGTTTTCCACTTGGTCACATAATGGAGGATGATCCACGGCAGGCCGACAAAGACCGATGCAATGGCGAAAAATGCGAACACGTCATCCACGGATCAGTCCTCCTTCGACTTCTTGTCGCCGCCGCCCATTCCGAGCGCGCGCTTCATCTCTTCCAGTTCCTCGTCGACCTTGTCCGCGCCTTCGAGCGCGGCGATCTCGTCGGCCAGGCTCGGCGGCCGGTTGCCTTCGGCGATGCTCAGCGCATCGGCGCGGCCTTCGGCGTAATCGACCCGGCGTTCGAGCTGGTCGAAGCGCGAAAGCGCCTCGTCGACCCGCTCGGTCGAAAGCAGGGTGCGCAGCTTGACCCGGTTCTCGGCGCTTTCGAGCCGCGCGGCGATCTGGGTCTGGCGGCTGCGAGCCTCGCGCAACCGGCTCTGAAGCTTCTGGATGTCGTCCTCATAAGCGCGCAGCGCGTCGTCGAGCACGGCGATCTCGGCCTTGAGCTGGTCGGCCATGTCGGCGGCCTTACGCTTTTCGACCAGGGCCGCGCGGGCCAGGTCCTCGCGATCCTTCGACAGCGCCAGCTGGGCCTTTTCGCCCCAATCGGCCTGCAACCGTTCGAGCTTGACCGTATGGCGATGCATTTCCTTCTGGTCGGCAATCGTCCGCGCCGCGCTCGCCCGCACCTCGACCAGCGTCTCTTCCATCTCGAGGATGATCATGCGGATCATCTTCGACGGGTCGTCGGCCTGGTCGAGCAGCTCGTTGAAATTGGCGGCGATGATGTCACGGGTGCGCGAGAAAATGCCCATCCAAGGGACTCCTCCAAGGAAGTTGATCGATGTGTCTTCGGTTGTGGTCGGCGTCGGGCTCCGGCGCAAGCGCTCGACTTCCCGGTCGAGGCGCGAGCGGTGCGGTTGGGACGCAGCAAAGCCCTGGGCGCTGGTAGAGCGGGGGGACTGGTTCCCGCTCTCGGGGGGGTCAGCGCGCCCCGAGCCCTGCTGCGTCCCGATCGGGGACAAGGGATTGTCTTCCGGCTTGCTCACGCGAGCTCCACTCCGGTCGAAGCGACGGCAACCGAAACCGGCGAAGCCTGCAACTGCTGGCTGAGCGCCAGCACGTTGAAAGCGAGCATGGCGGCAATGCTGATGATCGCGGCCTTGCCGAGCTTGCTGGCGAAAAAGCGGCGGTCGTACATGGCTTTCATTCCTCCAAATAATCCGTTCAGCGTCTTGAAAGTTGCTTTGCAAGCTGCGTGCCAATTTCCCAAGGCCGCCCGAATCCGAAGGAATTCCACAAGATTCTCCCATGTGCGTTGGTAATTATTGCCATGTCTTGGGATTCGGCACTATAAGATGGGAATGGAGCGGGAAACCACTCAATTCATTGGCCAATCCGGCGCGTTCCTCGATGCGGTCGAGCGCGCCAGCCGCGCCGCGCCGATGCGTCGCCCCGTGCTGGTGATCGGTGAGCGCGGGACCGGCAAGGAACTGATCGCCGAGCGCCTCCATCGTCTGTCCAACCGCTGGGAAGAGCCGCTCGTCACCATGAACTGCGCGGCGCTGCCCGAGACCCTGATCGAGGCCGAACTGTTCGGCCACGAGGCCGGGTCGTTCACGGGTGCTACCAAAACGCGCGAGGGCCGGTTCGAGGAAGCCGACCGGGGCACGCTGTTCCTCGACGAACTGGCAACCCTGTCGATGGCGGCACAGGAGCGGTTATTGCGCGCGGTCGAATATGGCGAGGTCACGCGGATCGGCTCCTCGCGCCCGATCCGGGTCGATGTCAGGATCGTCGCCGCGACCAACGAGAACCTCCCCAGGCTGGCCAGGCAGGGCAAGTTCCGCTCGGACCTGCTCGACCGGTTGAGCTTCGAAGTGATCACGCTGCCGCCCCTGCGCGCGCGCGAAGGCGATATCGGCGTGCTGGCGGAATATTTTGCTCGCCGGATGGCGGCGGAGATCGGCTGGGAAGCATGGCCGGGCTTTGCCGAACACGTCCAGCGGCAGCTCGAGGAATATGACTGGCCGGGCAATGTCCGCGAATTGCGCAACGTCGTCGAGCGCGCGGTTTATCGCTGGGACGACTGGAACGAGCCGATCGCCTATGTCCAGTTCGACCCGTTCGAGAGTCCCTGGATTCCCAAAGGCGAACCGAAGCCGAACGAGCCTGGCGCGGTTGCGCAGATCGCGCCTGCAAGTTCGGCTCCGCCCGATTACGATGCGATCGACGATCTGCGCGCGGCGGTCGACGAACACGAAAAGTCGATTGTCGAACATGCCCTGGGCAAGCATCGCTGGAACCAGCGCCAGACCGCCAAGGCGCTCGGCCTGACCTACGACCAACTGCGCCACTGCATCAAGAAGCATGGGCTGGTGCAATAGCGTCGGGTCGCTGCCCAATTTACTTGCATTTGCCTGCAATCGCGCCTATCTCGCCGCCATCCCGACATTGTTGATCAGGTTTGGATGCTGGCGCCGCAGGGGCCGGCCCAAAACCCGTTTACCACACAAGTCGGATAGTTGGAGCACGAATGGCCGAACTGGCGCGCCTGACCGAAATTATCGAACCCGAGGCTAAGGCCCTGGGCTTCGAGCTCGTGCGCGTGAAGATGATCGGTGCGGAAGCGGGGGAAGGCGAGCCCGCGCTCCAGGTGATGGCCGAGGACCCGGCGACGGGCCAGCTCCTGATCGAACAATGTGCCGAGCTTTCGCGGCGGATTTCTGATAAGATCGATGCCCTCGAGGAAGCGGGCGAAGTGCTGGTCGAAGGCGCCTACCGGCTCGAAGTATCCTCGCCGGGGATCGACCGGCCGCTCACCCGGCTGAAGGATTTCGCCGACTGGGCGGGTCACGAGGCCAAGGTCTCGCTGTCCGAAAAGGTCGTCACGGAGTCCGGGAGTTTGCGCGACCTGCGCGGCGACCTCGCTGGCATTGAAGGCGAGCTCGTCACTATCGAAGACCGGAAGAACGGGACAGTCACTTTCCCGTTCGCCGCAGTTCATTCGGCAAAGCTGGTCTTGACCGACCGGCTGATTGCCGCCACCCGCCCGCTCGATAGCAGCGGCGCCGAAGAGATTCTCGAAGAAGAGGAAGGCTGACACCCATGTCCAGTGCGATTTCCGCCAACAAGGCAGAGTTGCTTGCGATCGCGAATTCGGTCGCGACCGAGAAGATGATCGACAAATCGATCGTCATCGAAGCGATGGAAGAAGCGATCCAGAAGGCAGCCCGAGCGCGCTACGGTGCCGAGAACGACATTCGTGCCAGGCTCGACCCCAACACCGGCGATCTGCGCCTGTGGCGTGTGGTCGAGGTGGTCGACGAGGTCGAGGACTATTTCAAGCAGGTCGACCTCAAGCAGGCGCAGAAGCTCGATCCCAATGCCAAGTTGGGCGACTTCATCGTCGATCCGCTGCCGCCGGTCGACCTGGGCCGGATCGACGCCCAGAGCGCCAAGCAGGTGATCTTCCAGAAGGTCCGCGACGCCGAGCGCGAGCGCCAGTACGAGGAATTCAAGGATCGCGCGGGCGAGGTCATCACCGGTGTGATCAAGTCGGTCGAATTCGGCCATGTGATTGTCAACCTCGGCCGCGCCGAGGGTGTTATCCGGCGCGACCAGCAGATCCCGCGCGAGGCCGCCCGCGTGGGCGAGCGGGTCCGTGCGCTGATCATGAAGGTCGAGCGCAACAATCGCGGGCCGCAGATTTTCCTCACCCGCGCGCATCCCGAATTCATGAAGAAGCTGTTCGCCCAGGAGGTGCCCGAAATCTATGACGGGATCATCGAGATCAAGGCCGCCGCCCGCGATCCGGGCAGCCGCGCCAAGATCGGCGTGATCAGCCATGACAGTTCGATCGACCCGGTCGGCGCCTGCGTCGGCATGAAGGGTTCGCGCGTCCAGGCGGTGGTGCAGGAGCTCCAGGGCGAGAAGATCGACATCATCCCGTGGAGCGAGGACACCGCGACCTTCGTGGTCAATGCGCTCCAGCCGGCGACCGTCAGCCGCGTGGTGATCGACGAGGAAGAGGGCCGGATCGAAGTCGTGGTTCCCGACGACCAGCTATCGCTGGCGATCGGCCGCCGCGGGCAGAATGTCCGCCTCGCCTCGCAGCTGACCGAAAGCCAGATCGACATCATGACCGAGCAGGAAAGCTCGGAAAAGCGCCAGAAGGAATTCGCCGAGCGTTCGAAAATGTTCGAGGAGGAACTCGACGTCGACGAAACGCTGTCGCAGTTGCTGGTGGCCGAAGGCTTCGCCGAGCTCGAGGAAGTCGCCTATGTCGCGATGGAAGAACTCGCCGGGATCGAAGGCTTCGACGACGATCTTGCGGAGGAACTCCAGTCGCGCGCGGTCGAAGCGCTCGAACGGCAGGAGGAGGCGCATCGCAAGGAGCGCCGCGCGCTCGGCGTCGAAGACGATCTTGCCACCATGCCGCATCTGACCGAAGCAATGCTCGTCACGCTCGGCAAGGCCGGGATCAAGACGCTCGACGACCTCGCGGACCTGGCGACCGACGAACTGATCCAGAAGAAGCGCACCGAACCGCGCCGCCGCAACACCGATGGCCCGCCGCTGCGCCGCAATGTGCGAACCGAGGACAAGGGCGGTGTGCTGGGCGACTACGGGTTGACCGAGGAGCAGGGCAACGAGATCATCATGGCCGCGCGTGCGCACTGGTTCGATGACGAGGCGCCTGCGGCCGGCGAAGGCAAGCCGGGGCCGGAAGACACAGGGGAGGCCGCCGATGCGGACACCTCCCAATGAGGCGCTAGGCCCCGACATCGCTGGCAAGGGTCGCTCGCGCAAACGCGCGAACGGAAGCGAACCCGCTTGCCCGGAGCGCAAATGCGTGCTGACCGGGACGACCGCGGGACGCGACGAGCTGTTGCGGCTCGCAATATCGCCCGAAGGCCTGGTCCTGCCTGATGCCTTGGCGCGTGCGCCGGGGCGGGGCGCCTGGATCGGTGTCGGTCGTTCGGAACTTGAAACGGCGATCGCCAATGGCCAGCTTAGAGGCGCGCTGTCCCGCGCGTTCAGGGACGGGAGGATCGAGATCCCGCCCGATCTTTGCGAGCTGATCGAAAATGCCTTGCTGCGCGCGTTCCTCCAGCGGCTGGGACTGGAACTTCGTTTTGGCCGCCTCCTGACCGGCTCGGAACGGATCGCCGAGCAGGCGCGCAAGGGCCTGGTCCACTGGCTCGCGCATGCTTCCGATGCCAGCGAGGACGGGTGCCGCAAGCTCGACCAGGCCTGGCGCGTCGGGATGGATGCGGAAGGGTCTGGAATTGTTGGAACTCGCTTGCCACTGGACCGGGCGGCGCTGTCTGTGGCATTGGGCCGCGACAATGTCGTTCATCTGGCGCTGGCCGACCGGGCGTCGGCCGAAAGGGTCGCAATCCCTCTTCGGCGCCTGATGCGCTTTGCGGGGACCATTCCTGCGGCTGCGAATGCTTCCGGTGACCGGGCGGCGGACGATGCCCTGCCCGAAACAACGACAGAATGAGAATACAAAGGACTGATTGAGCACAATGAGCGATAGCGAAGAAAAACCGACGCGCACCCGCAAGCCGCTGGGGATCAAGCGTTCGGTCGAAGCAGGCGAGGTCAAGCAGACCTTCAGCCACGGCCGGACCAACAAGGTGGTCGTGGAGGTGAAGCGTCGCAAGATCGTGAAGCCCGGCTCGGCGCCTGCCGAGGCGCCGGCCCCGGCGCCTGCTCCCGCTCCTGTCGAGGCCAGGCCTGCGCCTGCCAAGCCGGCCGCGCCCAAGGAAACCGCGCAGGAACGCGCCGCCCGTCTCCAGCGCGAGGCCGAGGAAGCCCGCCTGAAGATGGCCGAGGAAGCGAGCCGGCGCGAGGAAGAGGAAAAGCAGCAGGCGCTCGAGGAAGAAAGGCGTCGGGCAGAGGAAAATCGCGCGCAGGTATCGAAAAAGGCCAAGGAAAAGGTGGGCCAGGCCGAAGAGGCCGAGCGGGCGGCTCCCGAACCCGAAGCGGATTTGGCCCCAATCGAAGCCGAAGCCGGCGCGCCCGCAGCGCGCAAGTTTACGCCGGTTGCGCGTCCCGAACCCAAGCGCAGCGAGAAGAAGGCCCGCGAGGAAAAGAAGCCTGGCCGCGATCGCGGCGAACGCGGCGACCACCGCCGATCGGGCAAGCTGACCGTCAATCGCGCCCTGAACGAGGACGAAGGCCGCCGTGCGCGAAGCCTTGCCGCGCTCAAGCGCGCCCGCGAAAAGGAGCGTCGCCTGCATGGCGGCGGCTCCAGCCAGCCGCGCGAGAAGCAGGTGCGCGATGTGGTCGTGCCCGAAGCGATCACCGTCCAGGAACTGGCCAACCGCATGGCCGAAAAGGGCGCCGACCTGGTGAAGGCGCTGTTCAACATGGGCATGATGGTCACGGTCAACCAGACGATCGACCAGGATACCGCCGAATTGCTGGTCGAAGAATTCGGCCACAATATCAAGCGTGTATCCGAGAGCGACGTCGACATCGACACGACCGTGGACAAGGATCCGGAAGAGACGCTCAAGCCGCGTCCGCCGGTGATAACGATCATGGGCCATGTCGATCACGGCAAGACTTCGCTGCTCGATGCCTTGCGCGGTACCGATATCGTCAAGGGCGAAGCCGGTGGCATCACCCAGCATATCGGCGCCTACCAGATCACCACCAAGAATGGCGACAGGCTGACCTTCCTCGACACGCCCGGCCATGAGGCCTTCACCCAGATGCGCGCGCGCGGCGCACAGGTGACCGACATCGTCGTGCTGGTGGTCGCTGCCGACGACGGGCTGATGCCGCAGACTATCGAGGCGATCCATCACACCAAAGCGGCGGGCGTGCCGATGATTGTGGCGATCAACAAATGCGACAAGCCCGAAGCCAACCCGCAGAAGATTCGCGAACGGCTGCTCGAACACGAAGTGATCGTCGAGGAAATGTCGGGCGACGTGCAGGACGTGGAAGTTTCGGCCACCAAGAAGACCGGGCTCGACGAACTGATCGAGAAGATCACCCTCCAGGCCGAATTGCTCGAATTGAGGGCGCGGCCCGATCGCAATGCCGAAGCGACCGTGATCGAGGCGCAGCTCGACAAGGGCCGCGGCCCGGTCGCGACCGTGCTGGTCAATCGCGGCACCTTGAAGCGCGGCGATGTCTTCGTGGTCGGCACCGAGAGCGGGCGCGTGCGCGCGCTGGTCGACGACATGGGCAGGCAGGTCAAGGAGGCTGGGCCGTCAACCCCGGTCGAAGTGCTGGGCCTGGCCGGCGTCCCGATGGCGGGCGACATGCTGACCGTGGTCGAAAACGAACAGCGCGCGCGGGAAGTCTCGCAATATCGCCAGGAAAAGGCGACCGAGAAGCGCACCGCGACCGCGCCGACCAATCTCGATGCGATGTTCGCCGGGCTCAAGAGCGACGTGATCGAGTTCCCGCTGGTGGTGAAGGCCGACGTCCAGGGTACGGCGGAAGCGATCGTCAATGCGCTCCACGCGATCTCGAACGACGAGATCAAGGCCCGCATCCTCCATTCGGGGGTCGGCGCCATCACCGAAAGCGACGTGACCCTGGCTTCGGCCAGCGGCGCGCCGATCATCGGCTTCAACGTCCGCCCCAACGCCAAGGCGCGCGAGCTGATCGAGCGCAACAAGACGCGGATGAAATATTACGACGTGATCTACGATTTGACCGACGACATCCGCGCCGAAATGGCGGGTGAACTCGGTCCGGAGAAGATCGAGAACGTCGTCGGACGGGCCGAGGTCAAGGAGATCTTCCCGGCCGGCAAGCGCGACAAGGCGGCCGGCCTGCTGGTCACCGAAGGGGCGATCAGGAAGGGCCTCCATGCACGGCTCACCCGCGACGATGTCATCGTCTCGGCGACCACCATCGCGTCGCTCAGGCGCTTCAAGGACGATGTTGAGGAAGTCCGCGCCGGCCTCGAATGCGGCGTGGTGCTGGCCGATACCAACGACGTCAAGCCGGGCGACAGCCTTGAGGTGTTCGAGATCGAGCTGCGCGAGAGGACGCTGTAACTTTTGGCTCCTGACTCGGTCGGCGAGGGCGACTAATTTCGGTTGGTTGTTTGGTGGGTTCGAGTCCCACCCAGGGAGTCGCCAGGAAAACTATGGCCCGCAGGCAGCAATACAGCGCCGAAGAACATTCCGTCCGCGTGTTGCGGGTGGGCGAGCGCGTGCGCCATATTCTCGCGGAAATCCTTACCCGGCAGGAAGTCCACGACGAGACCCTGACCGGCCACACGGTGAGCGTTACCGAAGTGCGGATGACGCCGGACCTCAGGAACGCCACCGTGTATGTGAAGCCGCTGCTCGGCGCGGACGAGGACGAGGTGGTCAAGGCGCTGCAGCAGAACACTGCCTATCTCCAGCGCGAGGTGGCCAAGCGGCTCGGCCTCAAATTCGCTGCGAAACTGCAGTTCCGAGCCGATGAGAGCTTCGACGAAGCGAGCCGGATCGAGCGATTGTTGAACGACCCGAAGGTGAAACGGGATCTGGGCGCAAGCGACGACTAACCCGCCGAGCTGCCGGGTATCTCCATGAACACGCTGGCGCCCGGACCCAGCGGCAGGTCGAGCGCGACCCAGCCGCCCACCATCACCAGCCCGACCGCCAGCAGGCACAGCGAATAAGGCAGCATCGTCGCGGCGAGGCTGCCCAGGCCGAAATCGGTCTGCCAACGCTGGCAGAAGATCAGGATCAGCGGGAAATAGACCATCAGCGGGGTGATGATGTTGGTCGTGCTGTCGCCCATGCGATAGGCGGCGGTGGTCATTTCGGGGCTGATCCCCAGCAGCATCAGCATCGGCACCAGCACCGGGGCAAGCAACGCCCATTTGGCGCTGGCCGAGCCGATGAACAAGTTGAGCAGGGCGGCGAAGATCACGATCATCACCAGCAGCGCCCAAGCCGGCAGTCCAGTCGAGCGCAGCACGTCCGCGCCTTCGACCGCAGTGATCAGGCCGAGATTCGACCACGCGAACATCGCCACGAAATGCGCCGCGGCGAAAGCCAGCACGAGATAATAGGCCATGTCCTCCATCGCGCCCGACATCATCTTCACCAGGCTGCGATGGTCGGTAATCGTCCCCGCGCCCTTGCCGTAGGCCCAGCCTGCCAGCAGGAACAGCAGGAAGAATCCGGCCACCAGGCTCTGGTAGAACGGGGTCAGCCGCGCCTCGGGCGTGGCCTCTATGTCGATCAGCGGCGTGCCCGGGCCGAACACGAACACCAGCCACAGCGCGACCACCGCGAGCAGGGCGAGGCCGGCGTAACGTAGCCCCCTGCGTTCGCCATCGGTCAATGCCCGGTCCTGCTGCTCGTCGGCATGGGCCGAACCGGCCCTTGCGGGATCCCATCGCCCCAGCCGCGGCTCGATGATCCGGTCGGTCACGTACCAGATCACCGGCAGGAACAGCACCAGCATCGCCATGATGAAATACCAGTTGCCGGCGATATTGGCGGTGAATTCGCCGAACGCGCTCTCCACCGCCGCCTCGGTGATCCCGAACAGCAGCGCATCGAGTTGGCCCGGGAGGAGGTTGGCCGAAAACCCGCCCGCGACGCCCGCGAAACAGGCCGCGATGCCGACGATCGGGTTGCGCCCGGCGGCGTGGAAAATGATCCCGGCAAGCGGGATCAGCACGACATAGGCGGCGTCGGCGGCGAGGTTGCCCAGCATCCCGACCAAGGCGACGATCGGGGTGAGCAGGAACAGCGGCGCATTGCGCACGCCGGCGCGCATCGCCGTTCCGAACAGGCCCGAACGTTCGGCCACGCCCGCGCCAAGCATCACCACCAGGACATAGCCGAGCGGATGGAAATGGGTGAAGGTTGTCGGCATTTCGACCCACAAGCGGCGGATATTCTCGGGCGAGAGCAGGCTGGTCGCGGCGATGATTCGCGCCTGGCCGGTCGCCTCGTCGATTTCGGTCGGGTGAGTCACGGACCAGCCCATCCCGGCGGCGACAAGCGAGAGCACGATCAGCCCGGCGATCAGCCACAGGAACAGGAACACCGGATCGGGCAGCCTGTTGCCGGTCCGTTCGATCCAGCCCAGAAATCCCTTCGCCGGCACTGCCGCCAGTGTTTCGCTCGCCATGGTCGACTGTACCCCTGCTATACCCCGAAAGGGGATTACCTGTTGCGGGTTCGGAGGGTACAGGCTGGAACGCGATGGCCAAGCTCTATTTCTACTATGCCAGCATGAATGCGGGGAAATCGACCACCCTGCTGCAGGCCGATTTCAATTATCGCGAACGCGGCATGGCGACGATGCTGTGGACGGCAGCGCTCGATACCCGTTCGGGCGGCAAGCCGCTTGCCAGCCGGATCGGGCTTGATGCGGATGCCCATCTCTTCGACGGAGAAACCGACTTCTGGCAGGCGGTGAACGCTTGCCATGCGGCCACGCCGATCTCGTGCTTGCTGGTCGACGAGGCGCAATTCCTGACGAAGGAGCAGGCCTGGCAATTGGCGCGGCTGGCCGACGAAGCGGGAATTCCGGTGCTCTGCTATGGCCTCAGGACCGATTTCCAGGGCGAGTTGTTTCCCGGCTCGGCGGTGCTGCTGGGGATTGCCGATACGCTGGTCGAGCTCAAGGCCATTTGCCATTGCGGGCGCAAGGCGACGATGAACCTTCGGGTTGACGCTGGCGGCCAGGCAATCCGCGAGGGCGCGCAGACCGAGATTGGCGGCAACGAACGCTATGTCGCGCTCTGCCGCAAGCATTTCAGCGAGGCGCTCGGCAGGTGAACGATGCGCTTTACGTGCCGCTCGCAGAGGGCGACCTGAAGCTCGAGCCGCTGGCGGAAACCCATCGCGAAGGATTGCGCGCGGCAACCGCTGCGGATGCGGAAATCTGGCGGGTCTACCCGGTAAGCTACAAGGGCACGGATTTCGATCCGCAATTCGACCGCCTGCTGGCGGCGGCGCCGGTCAGGCGGCCCTACGCGATCTTGCAGCGTGGCCGCGTCGTCGGGATGACCGCCTGGATCGAACGGGGCGAGCCGGGCTGGGCAATCGAGATCGGCAACAGCTACATCATGCCGGAAACTCGCGGCACCGGGCTCAATCGCCGGATCAAGCGGCTGATGCTCGACCACGCGTTTCACCGCTGCGGACTGACCAGGGTCGAGTTCCGCGTCGACGAGCGCAATGCCAGGTCGCAGGCCGCGGTGCTCAGGCTTGGCGCGGTGAGGGAGGGCGTGCTGCGGGCCGAGCGGGTGACCTGGACCGGCCATGTCCGCGATACGGTGGTGTTCTCGATCCTCGCCGGAGAATGGCCACACCGCTCCGGCGACTGACTTGGCCAAACCGATGCAGCCCCCTATCTCCCGTCAATGAACGAAACGATCCTCTCCATCATCGCGCTGGTCCCGGCGCTCGTCGTCGCGATCGTGTTCCACGAAGTGGCGCATGGCTATGTCGCAAAACTGCTCGGCGATCCGACCGCCAGCGAACGCGGGCGGTTGTCGCTCAACCCGATCCGCCATGTCGATCCGGTCGGGACCCTGCTGGTCCCGGGCGCGCTGGCTTTGCTCGGCGGGCCGATCTTCGGCTGGGCCAAGCCGGTCCCGGTCAATGGCCGCCGCCTCAACAATCCGCGACGGGACATGATGCTGGTCGGCGCGGCAGGACCGGCGAGCAATTTGCTGCTGGCAGGCATCGGCGCGATCCTGCTCGGCCTCCTGTTCGGCTATGCCGGCTTGTCCACCGAGCAGTTCCAGTCGTCGCTGACCGTGATGATGTTGCAGTATTTCCTGCTGATCAATGTGTTCCTGGCGATGTTCAACCTGCTGCCGATCCCGCCCTTCGACGGATCGCATATCGTCGAGGGCCTGCTCCCGCGGTCCGCGGCCGAGGGCTATGCGAAATTCCGGCAATACGGGATGTTCCTCTTCATCCTGCTGATCGCGATCACCTGGGCGTTCCCGAACAGCGGTGTGATCGAAAATGTGGTCTGGCCTCCGGTCGAATGGATGCTCAATCACTATTACCGGCTCGCGGACTGGGTCGCAGCACGGTAGGACGCGGCGTTCAGCACCGGTTATTGTTCGACAGGATAGGGTTTGCGGCCAAGGAGATGACGATGAAACTCTCTGCAATTCTCCTGCCGCTCGCGGCTTTCGCTATATTGCCTGCCGCTGCGAATGCGCAGGATTCGGAAGCATCCGCCGATAAGGCCAAGAACCGCGACTATATCGCCTTTGCCGATCATGGCGGGGTACGGAACTGGTACGCCGAAGATCGCGACACGATCTATTTCCAGGATCGCCGGAAGAACTGGTACAAGGCCGAGCTGCTGGTCCCGTCCCACGACCTGCCCTATGTCCTCACGATCGGGATCGACACCAATCGCGGGAGCCGGCTCGACAAATGGGGCGAGATCCTCGTCAAAGGGCGAAGCTACAGCTTCAAGTCGTTCGAGCGGATCGAAGGCGAGCCTCCCGGGAAACGTGACAAGAAAGACGAAACCGCCGAGGGCTAAGCGCCTGACAGGCAGTCTAACTCGTCCTATGGCGCCCGCATGAGTGAAATGCGCCCGCTACTCCATGGCTGGAACATCCTCGACCAGCCGGTCGGCCTCGGCTCGATCCAGGATGTTGCGGCGGTGAAGCGCAATCTGCGCGAGGCAGGCGTCTTCGACCTTTGGGGCAAGGTCAAGGTCGGCCATGGCGGGACGCTCGACCCGCTTGCCTCGGGCGTGCTGCCGATCGCGCTGGGCGAAGCGACCAAGCTATGCGGGCGAATGCTCGACAGCGAGAAGACCTATGAGTTCACGATCCG
>NZ_DBNHSF010000020.1:0-10521 GCF_057143545.1 Candidatus Andeanibacterium sp. | reverse complement strand
ACGATGCCGATTACGGCAAAGCCGCGCAACGCATCGAGTTCGGCTATCCGGCCAAAGATCGAAGCAGGAGGCGTATCCATCGCCGCCTCCGGATGGGTCAGCCCAGTGACGCCTTCAAGTCAGCGACAAGGTCGGTCTTCTCCCACGGGAAGAAGTCGCCTTCTGCCTTGCGGCCGAAATGGCCATAGGATGCGCTCTTGCGATAGATCGGCTTGTTGAGGCCGAGATGCAGGCGGATGCCGCGCGGGGTCAGCCCGCCGAGCTTCTCGATCCCCTTGATCGCATCCTCGATCGCGGCATCGTCGACCGTGCCGGTGCCGTGGGTATCGACATAGAGCGACAGCGGCTTCGACACGCCGATCGCATAGGCAAGCTGGATCGTGCAGCGCCTGGCATAGCCGGCGGCGACGATGTTCTTGGCGAGGTAGCGCGCAATATAGGCTGCCGAACGATCGACCTTGGTCGGGTCCTTGCCCGAAAAGGCGCCGCCGCCATGCGGGGCCGCGCCGCCATAGGTGTCGACGATGATCTTGCGCCCGGTCAGCCCAGCGTCGCCATCCGGCCCCCCGATCTCGAAACTGCCGGTGGGATTGATGTGATAGACGGTCTCGTCCGACAGCAGCTCGGCTGGCAGGATATCGGCCACCACGCCTTTCACATAGGCATGGAGCTCGGCCCGCTTTTCGCCCTCGTCATAGCCCTTGGCATGCTGGGTCGACACGACGATCGCGGTGGCCGCAGCCGGCTTGCCGCCTGCGAAGCGCAGGGTCACCTGGCTCTTCGAATCGGGTTCGAGGAATGGCGCCGCGCCCGAATGCCGGTCGGCCGCCATGCGTTCGAGGATCTTGTGGCTGTAATAGAGCGTCGCCGGCATCAAGTCGGGCGTTTCGTCGCAGGCGAAGCCGAACATGATGCCCTGATCGCCCGCGCCCTCGTCCTTGTTGCCCGAGGCATCGACGCCCTGGGCGATATGGGCGGACTGGCCGTGCAGATGGTTCTCGAAACTCAGCGTCTGCCAGTGAAACCCGGCCTGCTCGTAGCCGATTTCCCTGACCACGCCGCGCACCGTGCTTTCGATGTCCTCGAGCGCGCCCGGCGCCCAGGCGCCGTTCTCGTAGACCCCCCGGCAACGGATTTCGCCGGCCAGCACCACGCGCTGCGTCGTCGTCAGCGTTTCGCAGGCGACCCGAGCTTCCGGATCCTTCGACAGGAACAGGTCGACGATCGCATCGGAAATCTGGTCGGAAACCTTGTCGGGATGGCCTTCGGAAACGCTTTCGGACGTGAACAGGTAATTGGCGCGCATATTTCTTCTTTCCAGCGGTGGGTTGCGAGCTTCGCAAGGGATCTAGCGGTGGCGGCTGATTACATAACTTTCGTCGTTGAACCAGAGTTCGCCGTGCTTTTTCAGGATATCCCGCGTCGCTTCGAGATATTTGGGATTGGTCATCGCCTCGGTCACGCGCTGGTCGTCGATCTGGGCGACATAGACCGCGGCATTCCAGGCGGCGAGCAGGGTCGAGGTGCCGATGCTCGCGCTGTCGCGGTCGATCTCGTCGGGCAGCGTGTGCATTTCATAACGGAACAGCGCGCGGGCCGCCGACAGCGAATCGAACGTGAAATCGCCCGCGTCGTCACCCAGCGCCTGGCGCGTGGCCTCGACCAACTCGTGGCGCGACGTGACGAACGGGTCCGTTCCCGGCCAGACGCGCTGGATGATCTCCATCCCTGGATCGCTGCCCGCCGAGTGGATCCCGAGCAGCCGCCCGCCCGCGCGCAACGCCCGCACCAGCGGCGCAAGCACTTTCCCAGCCTTGAATTGGAGCGGCGCGTTGAGCCGGAAGGGCTGGCTCGCCAGCACCAGGTCGTAATCAGCGACCGGCGCCTCCCGGCGCGGGATCACCCTGTCGAGCAGGAACGCGCAGTCCTCGCGATAGAGCACCAGCACGGTCGGCGTTTCGGGCACCAGCCGCCCGGTCGATGGCTGCACCCTGGTGGTCCAGCATTCGGCGAGGAAGGATTGCAGGCCCTGGATCTGGCGCTCGAATTCGGCCGAGGTCGAGCCCTTGAGCGCGACCTCCTTCCACACCAGTTTCTCTCGCGATTCAGGCCTTTTCGGCATAAGCCAAGGCGCGTCGGCATAGGAGATATTGGTGATCGCCAGCACCATTTCGGGATGTTCGAACAGCCGGTCGGGGACCTTGTCGAGGAACAGCCGGATATCCTCGAGGCTGATCTCCTTGCCGGCGATGAAGAACGGCAGCCGGGCAAACCGGCGGTGCATCTTGCGGATCACCCGCGCCAGCACCGTCCCGTCGCCGATCCCGGCATCGAAGAAGCGGATCGCCGGCTGTTGCGGTTCGATCTTGTCGAGTTCGGTCGCAACCCGTTCGGCCACTACCCATTTTTCGGAACAGGTGTTCACGAACAACAAATAGTTCTGGCGGTTGTCGTAGAATCGGAAATCGGGCGGCGCGTCCCGGCGCTCCGCAACGGCGGCAGCGCGTTCGGGTTCATCGCCCGGCACAGTGGCGGCTGAAGGCATCCACTCCTCCCATCGGGGACTGCCAGGCGCTGTTGCGTCCTGCTGAAGGGTCAAGCCGATCCCCGACCGAAAAGACTAGCGAGCGCGGCCGCGCGAAGCAATGGCGGCGATCGCGAGCAGAAGAAGCGCCCAGCCCAGCGGCAGCCAGTTGCCGAGGCGGGCGAAGGGCGTCGGCGGCAGCGCCGGCGGGATCGTCCCGTCGAGCCGCGCCGAGACCCGCATCGGGATATGCGCGCGGACCACCCCGCGCGCATCGATCACCGCGCTGATCCCGGTGGTGGTCGAACGCAGCACCGGCAGGCCCTCCTCGATCGCCCGCAGCCTTGCCTGGGCGAGATGCTGGGGCGGGCCGAAACTGCCGAACCAGCCATCGTTTGAAGGATTGTAGATGAAGTCGGGGCGGTTCGCGCTGTCGACCACCTGGCCCGAAAAGACGATCTCGTAGCAGACTTGTACCCCGACACTGCCCCATTGCCCGAGGTCGAGCGTCTCGGGCCCCGGACCGGGCAGGAAATCGAGTGTCCCGGGCACCAGCCGGCTCGCGCCGAGCGGTTCGAGCAGCCAGCGCAGCGGGAGGTACTCGCCATAGGGCACGAGATGCGCCTTGGCGTAGCTGCCGACGATCCGTCCGGCATCGTCGACCGCCTTGACCGAATTGCGCGCGCCGTAGAGCTGCCCGGCCTCGTCGAATTCGAGATCGTTGGTGCCGGTGAGGATCACGCTGCCGGGCCCGATCATCCGCGCCAGGCTGGCCCTTGTCAGCGCCGGATCGGCCAGCACATTGGCGCGGTCGTAGATCCGCTGCGGATAGCCGCTTTCGAGATATTCGCGGATCCCGGATTCGGGCCACAGCACGATCCTCCTCTCGCCCTGCGCCAGGGGATAGGTCAGCGCCGCCGACTTGCGGAAGTTTTCGAGGTAGAAGAACGGATCGTTGAGCTTGTCCTGGCCGATATCGGGCTGGACCAGCGTGTAGCGCATGCTTCCCTCGCGGGCCTTGCCGGCCGGCGCCAGCATGCCCGCGACGACCAGCCCCACAACCAGCCCGAGCGGGACCATGTGCCGTTCGCGCAGCAGCTGGGCCGCGGCACAGGCCAGCAGGATCGCGAGGCCGGACAGCGCATAGGTCCCCAGCCATGGCGCCAGCGCGGCGAGCCCCGGGCGCGAAAAGCCGCCCAGCAGGATCACGCCAAGGGGATCCCATGCATAACCGGTGAAGACCCAGCTCCTGAGCCATTCGGTGACCATCCAACTGCCCGCGAACGCCAGCGCCAATGGCCAGCCGTCGCCGCGTCCGGTGAGCAGCCGCGCCCCGCCCGCCGCCAGCGCGGGATAGACCGCAAGATAGAGCGACAGCAGCGGCACCGCCGCCCAGCCCAGCACCGCCGGCATGTTCGCCTGGTAGGTGAAGGCGGTCGCGATCCAGTTGTTTGCGAAAGTGAAATGGGCGAGCCCGAACAGCCAGCCGAGCAGCAGCGCTTCCTTCCAGCCGCGCCCCGCCATCAGGAGGAAGAACCCGCCCATTGCGGCGAGCGCGACCGGCCAGAGATGCAGGGGTTCGAAACCGGTCGCCGACAACAGGCCCAGCGCCAGCGCTGACCAGCGTGGATGCACCGATATGCGCGTCGTGATCGGAGCCGCCATTGCCATGATCAGGCCATGTGGCCCGCCTCAAGTTGCCGCGCAAGCACGAACACCCGGCCCCGCAATGCCACCAGGGGGAAACCGTCTAGTTGACGGCTTCGACAGTCTCGCCGTCTTCGCCGCCGCGAGCCTTCGCCTTGCGGGGACGGCGGGGCTTTTCGTCCTCGTCGTCGCCCTTGCCGATAGCGGGGGGGAGGACCGACGCATCGAAGCCGTTCGCGCCATCGTCATCGTCGTTATCGCGCCGGGGGCGGCGATTCCCGGCCGGCTTGCGCGTGTCCCGGGTGAAGGGATTGTCCCCGGAATCATCGTCCGGTTCATTGCCTTCCATGCCGCGCTCGCCATCAGTATCGTCGTCGTCCTGGCGATGGTCGCGGCGGCCACGGCCGCGATATGTGTTGCGATCATTATCGTAGTCGTCGGAATCCTCGTCGTCGCCCTGCTGGTCGCGATCGGTGTCGCGCCTGGTCCGCGCCTGGTCCTTCTGTGCCTTGGTATCGGCGATCACCCGGAAATAGTGATCGGCGAACTGCAGGTAATATTCCGACTGGACCCGGTCGCCGTTGAGCTGCGCATCATGCGCCAGCTTCTTGTATTTCTCGAGCAGCTGGGGGGCATTGCCGCGCGCCCGGCTGTCGATGCGGTTGAGCTGGTTGCCACCACCCTGCGACCGGTTACCTCCGCGGCCGCGGCGACGATTACTGCCTCTATTGTTACTCAAAGGGAATTCGCTTCCTTCGCTCGAACCGGCGGCACAACGCTCACCGGTCGCATGACCCCTCGCCACGTCGCGCTCCATGCGCGTTCGTGTCCCTCCATCTGCATACAGACCGGGCCTGTGGCGCGGCATAAACGCAAATGTTGGATCGAAACCTGGCAGGCGGGGAATTTCCTCCGGCTACCGGTCTTGAATCGTGCCTAACGGGCGGATTCGCTCTTGCCAAGCCCTAATCGCAGGACAAGTGCCCGTGGGCGCGCAGCGAGGTCTTTGCACAACTCTGCTGAAAACCCGGTTAACCGGGCGATTTCTTCTACCTTTTCAGCCTGTTCCGCGCCTATTTCGAGCACGGCAAGCCCGTTTTCAGCGAGCAATGACGGCAATTGCGGGACCAGGATCCGGTAATCGTCTAGCCCGTCTTTCCCCGAAAAAAGCGCCCCGGCGGGCTCGAAGTGGCGCACCGACGGCGAAAGCTCGGCATTTGCCTCGACATAGGGCGGGTTGGCGATGACAAGATCGAACCTGCCGATCCCTTCGCTCCAGCCCGGCTCGCGCCAGTTGCGGGCGAGCATCCGCGTGCGCCTTGCCAAGCCCAGCTTCGCCGCATTGGCCGAGGCAACCGCTAGGGCACCGAGCGAGCGATCGATCCCGATCCCTTCGGCCGCGGGGCATTCCGCCAACAGGGTGAGCAACAACGCACCCGAGCCGGTCCCGCAATCGAGCACGCGCCCAGGCGATGGACAGGCTTGGAGCGCGGCCGCGACCGTCGTCTCGCTATCGGCGCGGGGAATGAGGACATCCGGTGTGACCAGGAATTCGCGCCCGAAGAATTCCTGCCGTCCCAATACATAGGCGACCGGTTCATGCCGCAGCCGACGCGCGACCAGTGCTTCAAAATCCGGTGGAACCGGATTGTCCATGTGCCGCAGCAATAGCTCCGAACGCGAGGTGCCGAGCGCCTCGGCCAGCAGCAATTCGGCGTCGAGCCGGGCGGTGTCGCTTACCCCTTCAAGGCGCTTCGTCGCATCGCGCAGGGCCTCCGCGACTTTCATCTCCCCTCCTCTGAAGAGGAGGGGGCGAATGATCGCCTGAACCTCATTCCCCCATCGCGGCGAGGCGCTTGGCCTCGTCTTCGGCGATCAGCGCATCGACCAGTTCGCCAAGGCCCGGCCCGGCGAGGATTTCGTCGAGCTTGTGCAGGGTGAGGCCGATGCGGTGATCGGTCACCCTTCCTTGCGGGAAATTATAGGTGCGGATGCGCTCAGAGCGGTCGCCCGAACCGACCATCGCCTTGCGGGCCTCGGCTTCCTCGCCCTGGGCTTCGTCGCGCATCTTCTCGTAGAGCCGCGCGCGCAGCACCTGCATCGCCTTGGCGCGGTTTTTGTGCTGGCTGCGCTCGTCCTGGCAGATCACGACCAGGCCGGTCGGCAGATGGGTGATGCGGACCGCGCTGTCGGTCGTGTTGACGTGCTGGCCGCCCGCGCCCGAGGCGCGGTAAATATCTATTTTCAAATCCTTTTCATCGATATGGACATCGACCTCGGTCGGCTCGGGCAGCACCGCGACGGTGGCCGCGGAGGTATGGATGCGCCCGCCGCTCTCGGTCACGGGAACCCGCTGCACGCGGTGCACCCCGCTCTCGAATTTCAGCTTGGCGAACACGCCCTGCCCGCTGACATTGGCGACGATCTCCTTGAACCCGCCAATGTCCGACGCATTCATGCTGACCGGCTCGACCCGCCAGCCCTGCTCTGCAGCATAGCGCTCATACATGCGGTAGAGATCGGCCGCGAACAGCGCCGCTTCCTCGCCCCCGGTGCCGGCGCGGATTTCGAGCATGGCCGGGCGGGCGTCGGCGGCGTCGCGCGGCAGCATGGCGATGGCCAGCGCATGTTCGACCTCGGGCAATTCGCCCTTGATCCGCTCGACTTCCTCGGCGGCGAGCGCGCGCATTTCGGGATCGGGATCGTCGATCCGGGCGAGTTCGGCCAGTTCGCCGCGCAAGGCCCGGACCTGCTCGGCGGCCCTGGCGACCGGTTCGAGTTCGGCATAGTCGCGCGACGCGGCAACGAAGGCATCGCCTTCGAGCGTCCCGCTCGCCAGCCGCGCTTCGAGTTCGGCAAAGCGCTGCGCGATCTGGGCAAGGCGCTCGTCGGTAATCACAAGCCCCTCCCCTTCAGGGGAAGGATTGGGGTGGGGAAGTGTCCCATGCGCCGCGCACAACCGTCACTCCCGCGCAAGCGGGAACCCAGTTGATTCACACAAAGACGTAAAGACGCGAAGGGCTTACCGCCAAGCGCGACATCTTCGCGCCTGCGCGCCTTCGCGTGAGAAAGAAATCGGGACCCCGGAACAGGTCCGGGGTGACTCGGATGGATTGCATTGCTCACCCCAACACCGTCATGCTGAACGTGTTTCAGCATCCATCGTGCCCCCGAGGCCGACGGTCTGATCGGAGAAATGGACCCTGAAACAAGTTCAGGGTGACCTATTTGACACGTGTTAGAGATGGTCATGCGTCCGGGCCGCGCCAATCGTAGCTTGCAAGCGCGCCTTCAATGGCAATCTCATCGGCTCCGTCGATCTTGAGCCTGTGCGAAGTGGAATTACCTTCAGCGGTAAGCGCAAGGATCGCCTTGGGCTGCTGCTTGACGGCCTTGTCATAGCGCTTGCGCGGCGAACCCGATGCGAGGAGTTCGGCTGATATGCCCGACCGGCGCAAGGCCGAGACCACCCCCAAACCATCCAGCAGCACGGCATCGTCTTCGACGACGACGATTACTTCGGAAGCAGCCTCGCCGACACCCTCGACCAGCATCGCCAGCCGCTCGATCCCCGCCGCCCAGCCAACCGCCGGGGTCGGCGCGCCGCCCAGGCTTTCCATCAGCCCGTCATAGCGCCCGCCGGCGAGTACGGTGCCCTGCGCGCCGAGCCGGTCGGTGATGAATTCGAACGCAGTGTGGCGATAATAGTCGAGGCCGCGCACCAGTTCGGCCATGCGCGTCCACTCGACGCCCGCAGCGTCGAGACCGGCGGTCACCTGCCCGAAGAAATCCTGCGCCTGTTGCGTCAAATAATCGTCGATCTTCGGCGCATCGGCGACAAACACCTTGTCGCGCGGATCCTTGGAATCGAGGATGCGCAACGGATTGCGCGAAAGGCGCTCCTGGCTGTCCTCGGACAGTTCGCGCGCATGGTCCTTGAAATAGGCGACCAGCGCATTGCGCCAGGCCTCGCGGCTGGCAGTATCGCCCAATGTGTTGAGCTGCAGCGTTACGCCTTCGGAAACACCCAGCTCCTTCAAGAGCTGGTCTGCCATCGCCAGGAGCTCGACATCGGCCGGCGCTTCCGCCGCGCCGATGATCTCGGCGTCCACCTGGTGGAACTGGCGGTAGCGGCCCTTTTGCGGGCGCTCGTAACGGAAGATCGGGCCGTGGGTCGCAACCTTGAGCGGCGCATATTGCTGCCAGCCGTCGGTGAGGAAGGCGCGGGCGATCCCGGCGGTGAATTCGGGGCGCAGGGTGAGCGATTCTCCCCCGCGATCCTCGAACGAATACATTTCCTTGGCGACCACATCGGTGGTCTCACCCAAGGAGCGCGAGAACACTTCGGTCTTCTCGAACACCGGCATTTCGACACGCTTGAAGCGGTAGAGCTTCCTGACGCGCTCGAAGGTCTCGACCACGAACGCGAAGGCCTCGGCCTCGGCGCCGAAAATGTCCTGCGTGCCGCGAATGGGCCGGGGGGTTTCGATCTTCGCCATTGCGGGCGGCGTTTAGGACGCGCCGCCCGTTAGCGCAATTCCTACTCCGCCGCTTCGAGGAAGCGTTCGTCGATCGAGATGTTGTCGGCTTCCCAGCTCTTGAGCTCGGGCAGGACCTTTTCGGCGAACAGGTGCATGTTCTTCCTCACTTCGTCCTGCGGCATCCCGCCATAATAGATATGCGGGAAGAAGCCCTGCGGCTGGTAGATTTCCTTCAATTCCCACATCCTCTCAAGGATCATCTGCGGCGTGCCGGTGACGGCAGACTTGCCGAAATTCGCGACATAATCGTCGACCGCTTCGGGCGGGACATACATTTTCGAATATTGCTCGTAGCCCTTCACCTGGTCGAACGCGCCTTCGACGCTGAGGCTGTAATTGACGAGCGCCTTGCGCATCGTGTGGGCGAGATATTTCTGCCCTTGGACTTCGGCGTATTCGGCGCTTTCATCGACATAGAAATTGCCCGACAGCATCGGCGGCGGCGGCAGGCTGTCGTCCTGGTGCACTTCCTGCCACACTTGCTTGTACATATCGGGCGGGGCTTCCTTGCCGCGCTGGGGCAGCATCAGCACCATGTTGCCGAAGCCGAGCTTGGCCGCCATGTGCATCGAACTGCCCGAAAGCGAGCCGCAGAACTTGCGCCCTTCGAAGCTGCGCAGCGGGCAGGGGCGCAATTCGTTGCGCGCGATCTTCACCAGCTCGCCGTCATATTCGATCACGCCCGAATCGATCGCCGGGATCACCGCTTCGAGGATCTCGACATAAAGCTGGCGCGACTGGTTCTGGTCGATCCCCAGCCCCTTGAACTCGTGCGGGGCGAGCCCGCCGCCGAAGCCGAGCAGCGCGCGCCCGTTCGAAAGAATGTCGAGATTGATGATCTTTTCCGCCAGCCGCACCGGATTGTGCCAGGGGACGATGATGCATTGCGTACCAAGCTTTATCCGCTTGGTCCGCCCGGCGATATAGGTCAGCAATTGCAGTGGGTCGTTCGACATCGAATAGTCGGAGAAATGGTGTTCGGTGATCCACACCGAATCGAACCCCAGCTCCTCGGCGAGGACGAGGTTCTCGATTTCCTCCTGGACGAACTGGACATCCGGATAGCTCTTGTCGCGCTGGTGCGCGAAGCCGGTTGCCATGCCTACATGCATTGCACTTCTCCCATATGTACTGGCTGATTGCAGCAGCCTTGCAAACAGCTTGCGCCCACTTTGCGCGATTCGCAAATGCAGGCTCGCTTTTGCCGCCCCGCTCGGCTAACGGGCAGGCCGCAAAGGGAGGGGACGTCGCAATCCCGAGGCCGAAAACGGCCCCAAAACACGCGAGTAACGATGAATATCGAACTGATCCCGGTGGGCGACAATCCGCCCGAAAGCCTCAATGTGATCATCGAGGTGCCGGTGGGCGGCGAGCCGGTTAAATACGAGTTCGACAAGGCTTCCGGCGCGCTGTTCGTCGACCGGATCCTGCACACGCCGATGCGCTATCCGGCCAATTACGGCTTCGTCCCGCACACTCTGTCGCCCGATGGCGACCCGCTCGACGCGCTGGTGATCGCGCGTTCGCCGTTCATCGCCGGTTGCGTCGTGCGCGCCCGCCCGATCGGCGTCCTGAACCTCGAGGACGAGCATGGCGGCGACGAGAAGCTGATCTGCGTGCCGGTGGACACGACATTTCCCTATTATTCCGATGTCGGAGAGCGGCAGGACCTGCCCTCGATCGTGCTCCAGCAGATCGAGCACTTCTTCACCCATTACAAGGACCTCGAAGCCGAGAAATGGGTCCGGATCGGCAATTGGGGCGATGCCAGCGATGCCCGCCGGATCGTGTTGGAAGCGATCGAACGGG
>NZ_DBNHSF010000019.1:0-1543 GCF_057143545.1 Candidatus Andeanibacterium sp. | reverse complement strand
GCCGCGCTCGAAGCCGCGCCGGTGTGGGACGGGCACAACGACGTGCCGATCCAACTGCGCGGGCGTTATCGCAACATGCTTGGCCAATTCGACTTCCACGACACCACCGATGCGCCGCCCATTCCCGGCGTCGCGCAGGGCCCGATGCACACCGACCTCACCCGCCTGCGGCAGGGCAAGGTCGGGGCACAGTTCTGGTCGGTCTATGTCATCACCGAATTCGAAGGTCCGCGCGCGGTGCAGGCGGCGATCGAGCAGGTCGATATCACCAGGCGGCTGGTCGCCGCCTATCCCGACGACCTCGCGCTGGCGCTGACGGCGGACGAGGTCGAAGCGGCGATGGCCGAGGGCCGGATCGCTTCGCTGATGGGGCTCGAGGGCGGGCACATGATCGGCGACAGCCTGGCGGTGCTGCGCCAGATGTACGCGCTGGGCATCCGCTACATGACGCTGACCCATTCGCAGAACACCAGCTGGGCCGACAGCGCCGACGATGCTCCCGCGCATGGCGGGCTCACCGATTTCGGGCGCGACGTGGTGCGCGAGATGAACCGGCTCGGGATGCTGGTCGACCTCTCGCACGTGAGCGAGGAGACCATGCTCGACGCGCTCGAAGTGGCGCGGGCGCCGGTGATGTTCAGCCATTCGAACGCGCGGGCGGTGGTGGGGGAATCGCGCAATGTTTCCGATGCGGTGCTCGAAAAGGTCAGGGACAATGGCGGAATCGTGATGGTGGTCGCCTATCCCGGCTTCACCAGCGACGCGCTGTTCCGCTGGTATGCCGACCGCAATGCCGAGGAAGCGCGCTTGAAGTTCCTGTTCCAGGGCCAGCCGGAAGAGGTTGCGGCAAGGCTCGCGCAATGGGTCGAGGCGCATCCGGGGCCCGCCTCGACCGTGAGCCAGCTGGCCGACCATGTCGATCATATCCGCAAGGTGGCGGGGATCGACCATATCGGTATCGGCGGCGACTATGACGGCATGGCGACCGGCCCGATCGGGATGGAGGACGTCACCGGCTATCCGCGACTGTTCGAGGAACTGGCCCGGCGCGGCTATTCGCAGGAGGATTTGGAGAAGATTTCGAGCCGCAACATGATGCGGGTGCTGCGCGCGGCCGAGGCCTATGCCGCGGCCCATGCCGGCGATCCGCCGATCGAGACTCCGGTCGCCGATTAGCGGGCGAGCAAGTCCAGCGTGAGTTCGTCGCGTGTTCCGCCGTAAAAGCCGTCGAGCATCTCGCCGAACCGGGGATCGTCGCTGATATGCTCGAACAGCGTCATCGAACTGGCCAGTTTCATGGCATCGACCTCGCCCAGGATTTCAACCGCATCCCTTTTGCCCTGCCAGGCCAGCATCGCATCGACACATTCCATCAGCCGGGGGCCGAGCAGGTCATGCCCGAGATAGCGGCGCGCTTCGGCGAGATCGGCGATCGAATAGAACTTGCCGGTCGGGGTGGTGCTCAATCCCAGGATTTGCGGAAAGATGAACCAGATCCAGTGGCTGCGTTTGAAACCGTTGCGCAATTCGTCGAGAGCCTGTC
>NZ_DBNHSF010000018.1:0-11657 GCF_057143545.1 Candidatus Andeanibacterium sp. | reverse complement strand
TTTCCTTCCATCGCGCGGGAATGAAATGTCTTCCACTCGATCCGCGCCTGCTCCTGCGCCGCTGCGGCTGTGCTCGCGAACCCAATTGCTGCCAGACCGATAACGGCTAGCGCCCTTCCAATCATCGGATACCTCTCCTGATCTGTTTTGCGCGACATAAGCGGGCAAGGCCGTTTTTGTCACGGACATTGTCAAACAGGGTGTGGAGCGAACCCTGCCCCGTCCGGCCAGGCTGGATGGGTGAGACCCATCACCTTGAACAGCGCACCCATCTGCTCGTCGCCGGCGAGCCGGTCCTTCGCCGCCATGATCTCGTCGCGGTGTTGCGGGGCAAAGGTGGCGAGCGCGTCGGCGCGCAGCTCGATCCCCAGCGCGCGCAGCCATTGCCCTTGCGGCACCGTGCCGAGCCAACGCGCGCCCGAATTCTCCGCGATCCGGGCCAGCGTCGCGAAATCCACCAGCGCGGACAGGTCGGCATCGCCCGGATCGACGAACGGATCGACCTTGTGGTGTCCCTTCACCGCCTGCAGGGTCGAGCCGGTCTGCGCCTGGGCGTAACCGTAATCGATGAACAGCGCCGCGCCCTGCTGGCTGGCCAATCGACTCGCCACTTCCTCGACCACCGCCGCGGCACCGGGGCAGGTTTCGAGGATCGTCCCTTCTTCCGCGTCGCGCCGCTCTTCAGGCACCGCGGCATCCATCGGCCGCTCGCCCGCGACACAGGCAAAGCGCCCGCCTTCGGGCACGACCATGCGCTCGCGCCAGCCTTGCGCCGTCCTGACCAGCTGCCGCACCGGCAGCGCATCGAGAAACTCGTTGGCGACCAGCAGGATCGGGCCGTCGTCGGGCACGCTCGAGAGGTCGTGATGCCACACAGCCTCAACCTCGAGCCTGTCCTGCTGGATACGCCGCAGCGCCTGCGAAGCTTCGACCAAATGCACTTGCGGTTCGACCCCGTAGCGCTTCATTGCCCGCAAGGCATCGCGCGCCAGCGTTCCCCGTCCGGGGCCGAGTTCGACGTAATGGAGCGGCCCGGCGCGCTGTGCCTTGAGCCAGATATCCGCCAGCCACAGGCCCACGAGTTCGCCGAACATCTGGCTGATCTCGGGCGCGGTGATGAAATCGCCCGCCTGGCCCAGCGGGTCGCGCGCATTGTAATCGCGGGCGTTCGCCTCGGCCATGTAATGCGCGATCGGCATCGGGCCGGCGCTGGCGATCAGGCGGCGGAAGCTCTCCGCCAGGCTGGCACGCCCGGCTTCCTCATTCATGCAGGCTTGCCGGATGCGAGCGGGGGCTTGGCAAGCGCGCGGATCATGAAGAACAGGCCGACCAGGATCAGCGGGATGGTGAGCCACTGGCCCATCGACAGTCCGGTCTGTTCGACCACCCATTCGAGATGGCTGTCGGGTTCGCGGAAGAATTCGACCACGAAGCGCGCGGCGGCGATCCCGGCGGTGAAGGTCCCGACCAGGAGGCCGGGGCGATAGCGCGCGCGGGTCTTCCAGAACAGCAGCATGAGGACGAACGCGAGGATCGCCCCTTCCAATGCCGCTTCATAGAGCTGCGAGGGGTGGCGGACGATATCGCCGCCCATGGGAAAGATCATCCCCCAGGAAACGTCGGTCGGTCGTCCCCACAACTCGCCATTGACGAAATTGGCCAGCCGCCCGAGCAACATGCCGACCGGAACATTGACCGCGATATAATCGCTCACGCGCAGGAAATTGAGCCCGTTCCTGCGGCACACCCACAGGATCGCCGCAAGCACGCCGAGCACGCCGCCATGGAAGCTCATCCCGCCATCCCACAGCCGCAGCACTTGCCAGCTGATGAAGCCGTCGCCGGAAAAGTCGGTGAACAGGCTCGGTTTGTCCGTCCCCCAGCCGGTGTAGAACAGCGCATAGCCCAGCCGCCCGCCGAGAATCACGCCGAGCGTGCAATAGAAGAACAGGTCTTCGGCGTGGCGCTGCGCCAGCGGCGCTCCCGGACCCTTGAGCATTTTCGAGACGTGCCAATAGGCGAACAGGATCCCCGCGATATAGGCGAGCGAATAATAGCGCAGGGTGAAGAAGCCGAGATCGATCCCGGGCTGCAGCCCCAGATCCTCGAACCTGATCGCCTGCGACGCCTCGGCCAATAGTGACAGCACTTGGGGAACCCCTTATCAATCATCGGCAAGCGCCGCGAGAAGCGGGGCGCTTGTGGCACAGCATGCGGCGGGGCGAAACCCCGGTTTGCGCGGCAAATCCACAAGGCTCCTTCGCAACCGGACCCGCGCATGGGAGAGTGAACGCCAATGCCGAGCGCAATGGACCAGAGCCTGGCGAAACATCTCAGGCCATTCCTGGCGCCCGGCGGACCGCTCGAACTGACGACGATCGCCCGCTTCGGCACCGAACTTCCGATGTTCAGGAACGCACCGCCTTCGCTCGCGCATTATTTCGAGCTCTATGCCGCGCGGCATGGCGCGGCCTGCTACCTGGTCGATGGCGATATCAGGCTGAGCTTTGCCGATACGCTCGCCGCCGCGCGCGAGCTGGCCGAAGCGCTGGTCGCCGGATTGGGCGTGATCAAGGGCGACCGGGTCGGTCTCGCCGCGCGCAACTCCGCCAATTGGGTTGTGGCATATTTCGCGATCCAGCTGGCCGGCGGCTGCGCCACCCTGCTCAACGGCTGGTGGACCGCCGAGGAGATGAACGACGCGATCTTGCTCGCCGGGTGCCGTCTGGTATTGGCCGATGCCCAGCGCGCGGCCCGGCTCGAGGGCGAAGCGCATGGCGCGCGGGTGGAGGTCTTTTCGCACGGGAGCCTGCCGGAGGAAGGATTTGCGGAACTCCTGGCGCAGGGCGCGGGCAGGAAAGCAAACCTGCCCGAACTGGGGCCCGACGATCTCGCCACGATCCTTTTCACCTCCGGCTCGACCGGCCGCGCCAAAGGCGTTGCCTGCGACCATCGCAGCGTGGTCCAGGCGATTTTCAACTTCGCCGGGGTCACGCTCGCCATGCTCGGCCACATGACCGCACAGGGCGAGGCTCCCAAGGACCCGCCCTCCGCGGTGGTGGCCGTGCCGCTGTTCCATATCACCGGCGAAGTCGTATTGATGCTCCTGAGCGTGATGCTCGGGCGCAAGCTGGTGTTGATGCCGAAATGGGATCCGGTGGAGGCGATGCGGCTGATCGAAGCCGAGAAGGTGACCTATTTCCTCGGCGTCCCGCTGATGAGCCACGAAATCCTCAACCATCCGAAGCGCGGCGAATTCGACCTCTCCTCGTGCCGCACATTCGGCTCGGGCGGGGCTGCCCGCCCGGTCGAGCATGTGCTCGAAGTGCCCGAGAAATCCTCGCACGGCCTGCCGGGCATCGGCTACGGCCTGACCGAGACCAACGCTGTCGGCTGCTCCAGCTTCAACGAGAATTACCTTGCCAAGCCGGGCAGCACCGGGCCGGCCAACCCGCCGCTGGTCGATCTCGCGATCTTCGGCGCGGACGGGGAAAAGCTCGAGCCGGGCCGCACCGGCGAAGTGGCGATCCGCTCGATCTGCAATTTCCTCGGTTATTGGGAAAATCCCGAGGCCACGCACGAAGCGATCCGCAAGGATGGCTATTTCCTTACCGGCGACTTGGGCTATCTCGACGAAGACGGCTACCTCTTTATCGTCGACCGCAAGAAGGACATCATCATCCGCGGCGGCGAGAATATCTCCTGCGTCGAAGTCGAGCAGGCGATCTATTCGCATCCCGACATTGCCGAATGTTCGGTGTTCGGCCTGCCCGACGAACGGTTCGGCGAAATCGTCGGTTCGGTATGGGTTCCGCAACCGGGGCGCGACCTGTCGGAAGACGATCTCAGGGAATATCTCGCCGAGCGACTGGCGGCATTCAAGATTCCCGCTCTTATGTGGCGTGCAGAGGGCTCGCTTCCGCGGCTGGGCACCGAAAAAGTCGACAAGCGTTCGTTGCGCGAAAAATATTCCGCCCTAAGTGGACTTAAGTGACCAAACTCAAGATTCCCAAGCAGCGCGCGGTGATCGACCGCCGCAAACTGGCCGAGGACATTGCCGCAGCAGTCGCAAGATCGGGCGCCGAGGCATCGCGCCAGGACGTGATCGAATTGCTGCGCACGGCGCTGGCCGATGGCCGGGCCGAACTCGACCGCCGGCTATGTGAGAAGCCGTCGGCCGGGCACGAGATCACGCTCGGCCATGCCTTCCTGATCGACCAGCTGATCCGGGTGATGCACGACCACGTGATTGCCGACCTCTATCCGGTTGGCAACCGCTCTTCGGGCGAGCGGCTCGCGATCATGGCGGTCGGCGGCTACGGCCGCGCCGAGATGGCGCCGCATTCCGATGTCGACATCGCCTTCATCACGCCCGGCAAGCAGACGGCCTGGTGCGAACAGGTCATCGAGGCAATGCTCTACCTGCTGTGGGATTTGGGGCTGAAAGTCGGACATTCGAGCCGCTCGGTCGACGAGATGGTGCGAATGGCGAAGGCCGACCTCACCATTCGCACGGCGATGCTCGAAGGCCGCTATCTGTGGGGCGACCAGGAACTCTACGCGGAAGCTTCCAGCCGCTTCTTCTCCGAAGTGGTCGCGGGGACCGAGCGACAATTCGTTACCGAGAAACTGGCAGAGCGCAACGAACGCCACAAGCGGCTGGGCGACAGCCGCTACGTCGTCGAACCCAATGTCAAGGAAGGCAAGGGGGGGCTGCGCGATCTCCAAACGCTCTACTGGATCGGCAAATATATCCACAAGGTGAGGAGCGCGGCGGAACTGGTCGAAGTCGGGCTGTTCACACGGGCCGAATATGGCGCATTCCGCCGGGCGGAAGGCTTTTTCCTCGCGGTCCGCTGCCATCTCCACACGATCACCGGCCGCCCCGAGGACCGGCTGACCTTCGATCTCCAGCGCGAAGTCGCGAAACGCATGAATTTTGCCGAACGCAAGGGCAAGAGCGCGGTCGAACGCTTCATGCAGTATTATTTCCTGCAGGCGAAACGGGTCGGCAGCCTGACCGGTATCTTCCTCGCCCAGCTCGACGAGCAGATCGCGCGCAAGAAGCCGCGCGGCCTGCTTGCCGGATTCCGCCAGAAGCCGCGGGACTTCAAGGGATACAAGCTGTTTGGCGGAAGGATCGCCGCGCAGGACGACGATTGGTTCAGGAAGGACCCGGTGCGGCTGGTCGAGATTTTCCAGATCGCCGAAGAGGAAGGCTTCGAGATTCACCCGGAAACCATGCGCCTGATCACCCGCGATGCGAGCCTGATCATGGACGATGTGCGCAACGATCCGCGCGCGAACGAATTGTTCCTGAAACTGCTGACGGGGCGCAGGGATTCCGAGACGGTACTGCGCTGGATGAACGAGGCCGGCGTGTTCGGCCGTTTCGTGCCGGATTTCGGCAGGGTCAACGCCCAGATGCAGTTCGACATGTATCATCATTACACGGTCGACGAGCACACCATCCGGGCGATCGGCCTCCTCGCGCAGATCGAGCGCGGCGAACTCGAGGGCGATCATCCGCTGGCGACCGAAATCTTTCCCCGGATCAGCAACCGCCGGGCGGTCTATGTGTCGGTCCTGCTGCACGATATCGCCAAGGGCCGTGGCGGCGATCATTCGGTTCTGGGCGCGCAAGTGGCGCTGGATCTGTGCCCGCGCTTCGGCATGGACGAAAACGAGACCGAACTGGTTGCCTGGCTGGTGCGCTATCACCTGCTGATGAGCGCGACCGCGTTCAAGCGCGACCTGTCCGATCCCAAGGCGATCGCGGATTTCGTTGCCGAGGTACAAAGCGTCGAGCGACTGCGGCTGCTGACGCTGCTCACCATCGTCGATATCCGGGCGGTCGGCCCCGGGATCTGGAACAGCTGGAAGCGCGAATTGCTGGCCCAGCTATACATCAGCGCCGAGGAATTGCTCCGGCTGGGCCACAAGACTGCCGGCCGCGAAGGCCGGATCGAAGCAAAGCGCGAGGCGGTCCGCGAACTGCTCGGCGACAAGGCGCATCTGATCGAGGAACTGCGCGACCGGTTCGACGATTCCTACTGGATCGCCGAACCCGAAGACATCATCGCGCTCAACCTGGTGCACTATTCGGAAGCGAAGGCGCTGACCCACAAGCTTTCGATCCATTGCGAATATTACCCGGCGCGCGGAGCAACCCTGGTAACCGTGATCGGCGACGACCATCCCGGTATCTTTTACCGCATTGCCGGGGCGATTTCGCTGGCCGGAGGCAACATCATCGATGCCCGCATCCACACCAACCGGCTAGGCAAGGCGGTCGACAATTTCCTGGTGCAGGACCCCCACGGGCGCCCGTTCAGCGAACCGGCGCAACTCGACCGGCTCAAGAAATCGATCGAGGATTCGCTGGCCAACCGGATCGAGATGGTCCCGCAGCTGGCCAAGCGCCCGCTGGCTCATAGCCGGGCCTCGACTTTCGACGTGCGACCGCGGGTGAGCTTCGACAACAAGGCCTCGGGCCGGTTCACGGTGATCGAAGTCAATGCCCGCGACAAACCGGCACTGCTCAATCGCCTGGCCCGGGCATTGTTCGAAAGCCAGTTGATGGTGAATTCGGCGCATATCACCAATTACGGCGAGCGCGCCGCGGATACCTTCTACGTGACCGACCTCCTGGGCCACAAGGTAACCTCGCCCGAGCGGCTCAAGGCGATCGAGGAGCGGCTGCTGGCATCGGCCAGCGACGAATGGGAACCTGCGGGAAAGAAGGAGCCGGCCTAACGCGGCGCCTTTTTCCACCGATGCGCGTCCGCCGGAGCCGGAGCCGGGACCACCTGTGTATCAAAATGGACGGCTTGATTCGGCGGGATTCCCTTTGCGGCCGAAATTATGCATAGGGACCGCTAATCGAGGGCCGCACATCGCTGAATTTGGCAGTCCCGGACTGTTCAACAGGCGCGAACTTGGTGGCCCTGACGGCGAAGTTCGAAGGAGCAAAGTGATGAGTGTCGTTTCCAACAAGCCTGGAGTAGCGTTCCTGCTTGCCATGCTGGCGCTTCCCATTGCGGGCAGCCTGTCTGCGCAGGAACTGGAGCCGTCGCAGGGCAGTTCGGCACCGGGCGAAGTGCTGACGACCGTTTACGGCGAAACCCCTGACGACCTTTCCGGCTTGCCCGAAGGCCCTGAAATCGAAGGCATTATTTCTTCGCGTAACGGCGGCAGGATCCAGGTCTCGGCCAGCGACGGCACGAGTACCCTGATCGCCCTCAGCGCAGCGACCGACATCCGGGGGACCGGAGGCTTTCTCGGCATGGGACGCACACAGATCACCGCGGATTCGCTGCTCAGCGGGCTACCGGTGACGGTCAGGACGGTCCAATGGGGCCGCGGCCTGGTGGCAAGCCGGATCAGGTTCAAGAACGAGGACCTCGAAACCGCCGCCATGATCCACGGCGGCACGTCGCAGCGCTTTGCCCAGCAGGATGCGGCCATCGAAAGAAACGCCGCCGCAACCGAGGCCCTGCGCGGCCGCCTGGGCGATATCGACCAATATAACCTCAAAGGCGCGACAAACGTCTATTTCGACACCGGCAAATGGGCGCTTTCGCCCCAGGCCGAACGCGATCTTTGCGCTGCCGCGGCCCAGGCCGAAGCGCTGGAAAACGCCCTGTTGCTGGTGGTCGGCTACACCGATTCGACCGGCAGCCAGGAATTCAACCAGGAGCTGAGCGAGCGGCGGGCCGCGCGCGTGGTCAATTACCTCCAGCAGCAATGCGGCTGGAAGCCCTATCGCATGCTCACGCCGACCGGGATGGCCGAGGCCGATCCGCTGGCGGACAACTCCACCGAAGCGGGCAAGGCCCAGAACCGGCGCGTGGCGGTGAACATCCTGGTCAGCAAGGCGCTCGACACCCAGTAATCCGGGCTAGCCCCGTTCTCCGAACAGCGCGGTGCCGATCCGCACATGGGTTGCGCCGAGCATGATCGCGGTCTCGTAATCCCCGCTCATCCCCATGCTGAGCCGGGCGAGGCCGTGATCGTCGGCAAGCTTGGCCAAGAGCGCGAAGAACGGCGCGGGCTCGATGCCGAGGGGCGGGACACACATCAGCCCGATCACCGGGAGTTGCGCCGCACGTGCTTCGGCCAGCAGCGCAGGCAGGGCGTCAATCGCGCAGCCGCCTTTCTGGTCCTCGGCCCCGATATTGACCTGGACGAAGCAAAGGACCTGTCTTCCGGCCTTGTCCATCGCCTTCGCCAGCGCCGCCACCAGCGAGGGCCGGTCGAGCGAGTGAATACAATCGAACAGCGCGACCGCATCATCGGCCTTGTTCGATTGCAGCTGGCCGACAAGGTGCAGTTCGATAGCGGGAAAGCGCTGCTTGAGCGCCGGCCATTTGGCTTGCGCTTCCTGCACCCGGTTCTCGCCGAAGACGCGCTGGCCGGCCTCGATCAGTGGCACGATCGCTTCGACCGGATGGGTCTTGCTGATCGCGATCAGCGTGACCTCGTCCGGCTTCCGCCGGGCGAGTTGCGCCGCATGGGCGATCCGGCCCTGAACCTCGGCAAGCAAGCTGGCTGCATTCTCCATCGCGCGCCGCTATAGCGCGGCCATGCCCCTGCGCCAGCCCTTCCCCAGCCTGTGGTTGATCTCCGACGAACGCAACGATGCGGTGCTGGAAGGCGCATTGGGCAGGCTGCCGCGCGGCTCGGGCTTTATCTACCGGCATTATCATCTCGCGCCCGAGGAACGGGTGGACCGCTATTTCGAGCTGGTCGGGATTGCCCGGCGGCGCGGGCATGTCGTGATCCTGGCCGACAGTGCGACAACCGCGCTCGAATGGGGGGCAGACGGGATCTACGGTGCGCCGCGTGCGCTCTATCCCACGCGCGACCTGCTGCGACTGGCGACCGCGCATTCCCTGCGCGAGATCGGCGAGGCCAACCGGATGGGCGCCGACGCGATCCTGCTGTCCCCGGTTTTTCCGACCCGCTCGCATCCCGGCACAAGGGCGCTCGGCCCGCTGCGTTTCCATGGCCTTGCCGCCCGGTCGCAAGTCCCGGTGATCGCGCTGGGCGGAATGTCGCAGGAAGGCGCAGACCGGCTCAAATGGCCGTTTTGGGCGGCGATCGAGGGGTTAGCATAGGTCGTCCTCCCCCTTGATGGGGGAGGGATACGCAAGCTTGCGGGCTTGCCCGCTAGCTGGAGTTGGGAGGGGGTGAGTTCTCGACCAGACGCTATTTCACCCCCTTCCAGCTGCGACTAGGCAACAAAGTTGCCAAGTCTTCGCATCCTTCCCCCACCAAGGGGGAAGAAATGCCTGAACCGCCAGATTCTTGACCGCGAGTCCCGCATCTGCGATTCTGCCCTCTTGACGGACCAGGGGAACGCACATGGCTAGCCGCGCAATCGGCAAACAGGCCCCGGCAGACTGGCGCGCCGCATTCCGGCGTTCGCTGCGCCGCGCCGCGCAGATGACGGGCGCGGTCGTGCTCAGCGCAGCCATGGTCTTCCTGTTCCTGGCGCTGGTCAGCTACCACCAGACCGATCCTTCGCTGTCGACCGCCGCGGGCAGCGAAGTCGCCAACTGGATGGGCCGCCCGGGTGCATGGATCGCGGATGCGGTGCTGTTGGTGTTCGGCTTTACCGCGATCCTGTTCCTGCCAATGCTCTATGCCTTTGCCCGCAAGCTGTGGCGCGATGCCGACGACGAGGAAACCCCCCACGGGATGCGCTGGTGGCGCACGGTCGGCGTACTGCTTTTCGCCATGGCGCTGCTCGCGATCGTGCTCTCGCTGACCTTCACCGAGAGCGAAGGCAACCTCCCGGCCGGACTCGGCGGGATGGCGGGCCTGCTGGGCGCGAGCGGAGTGGAGGCGCTCGCCGCTCTCACGCCCGAAGCCGCGCAGTTCTGGACCATCGCCGGCCTGTGGATCGCCTGCCTGTTCGGCGGCGCGTTTCTGGTCGGGCGGATTTTCGCGATCGACTGGGCGCTGCTCCTGACCCTGCCCGACATGCTCCGGCGCAAGCCCGCTTTGCCAAGCGCCGACAGCCTGCCGTTCGTGCCCAGGCGCGAAAAGCCGCTGGTCGAGCCGCGCCCCGCCCCGGTCGCGCAGGACGAGAAGCGCAAGCCGCCCGAAATCAGCGATCCGCGCCAGCCGCCCAAACGCGCCAGCCTGACCGGCAAGTCGAAGCAGAAGGACTTGTTCGCCGAATACGAATTGCCGAGCCTCGACCTGCTCGAGGACCCGCCCGCCAACCAGGCGCCCAAGCTCGACAAGGCGGCGCTGCAGAGCAATGCCCGCCTGCTCGAAAGCGTGCTCGACGATTTCAACGTCAAGGGCGAGATCACCGCGGTACGCACCGGCCCGGTCGTCACCATGTACGAGCTCGAACCCGCGCCGGGCGTCAAGGCCAGCCGCGTGGTCGGCCTCGCCGAGGACATCGCCCGCAACATGAGCGCGATCTCGGCCCGCGTTTCGCCGATCCCGGGCAAGACCGTGATGGGCATCGAACTGCCCAATGCCGACCGCCAGACGGTCTCGCTCAAGGAACTCACGGCCTCGGAAGCCTATGCCCATCACAAGGGCATGCTGCCTGTGATCCTCGGCAAGGACATCGCCGGCGAACCGATCGTCGCCGACCTTGCCGCCATGCCGCACCTGCTCGTTGCCGGGACCACCGGCTCGGGCAAGTCGGTCGGGCTCAACTGCATCCTCTTGTCGCTGCTCTACCGCTTTACCCCGCGCGAGCTGAAGCTGATCCTGATCGATCCCAAGATCCTCGAACTCAAGAGCTATGACGATATCCCGCATTTGCTTGCGCCGGTGGTGACCGAACCGCACAAATCGATCCGCGCGCTCAAATGGGCGGTCGAGGAGATGGAGCGCCGCTATCGCATGATGAGCGCGATCGGCGCGCGCAACCTCCAGGGTTTCAACGAACGCGTGCGCGCCGCCGCGGCGAAGGGCAAGCCGCTCGGCCGCCGGGTCCAGACCGGCTTCGATCCCGAAACCGGCGAGGAACTGTTCGAGGAAGAACAGCTCGATTACGAGGAACTGCCCCAGATCGTGCTGATCGTCGACGAGCTCGCCGACCTGATGGTGGTGGTCGGCAAGGAGATCGAGGTCCTGATCCAGCGGCTTTCGCAAAAGAGCCGCGCGGCGGGCATCCACTTGATCATGGCGACCCAGCGCCCCTCGGTCGATGTCATCACCGGGGTGATCAAGGCGAACCTCCCCACCCGCATCAGCTTCAACGTCACCAGCCGGATCGATTCCCGCACGATCCTCGGCGAACAGGGGGCCGAACAGCTGCTCGGCAAGGGCGACATGCTCTACAAGCCTTCGACCGGCACGCTCACCCGCGTCCACGGGCCGTTCGTTTCGGACGAGGAAGTCGAGCGGGTCGCCCGCCACTGGCGCGCGCAGGGCAAGCCCGTCTATGTCGACAGCGTCACCGAGGAACCCGAGGATGGCAGCTTCGGTTTCGAGGACGAGTTCACCGCGTCCGACAATCCCGAAGAGCGCAAATACCGCCAGGCCTGCCAGATCGTGATCGAGAACCAGAAGGCTTCGGGCTCATGGCTCCAGCGCCAGATGGGGGTAGGCTACAACACTGCCGCCAAATGGATCGAACGGATGGAAGCGGAAGGGCTGGTCGGCCCGGCCAACCATGTCGGTCG
>NZ_DBNHSF010000017.1:0-3117 GCF_057143545.1 Candidatus Andeanibacterium sp. | reverse complement strand
AGCCCGGCACAGGCCGCGGATGGCCCAGCACCGCAGGTCGATTTTCCCGACCGTCCCGGAACCTTTGGGGGCGGCCCGCCAGGGACCAATATCCGCGCCGAGATCGACCTCTACGATTGCGAGGTCGAGGGAGATCTGCCCAAGAATCTCGACGGGGCGTTTTTCAGGGTCGGGCCCGATCCGCAATATCCCAAGCCGGAGGAATATGTCGGCGACATACCCTTCGATGGCGAAGGCCATGTCAGCATGTTCCGGATCAAGGACGGGCATGTCGACTATCGCACCCGTTACGCACAGACCCAGCGCTACAAGGCGCAGAAGGAAGCGCGGCGCTCACTGTTTGGAATGTATCGCAATCCCTTTACCAACGACCCCAGCGTCGAGGGGCTTTCGGGCGGCACGGCCAATACGCAATTGTTTGTCCATCACCGAAAACTGCTGGTACTCAAGGAAGACAGTCCGCCGGTCTACATGGACCCCAACACACTCGAGACGATTGACGATTACTACACGTTCGGCGGCAAGCTCGAGAGCCAGACCCACACCGCGCATCCCAAGATCGACCCGCTGACGGGGGAACTGATCAGCTTCGGCTATGAGGCGAACGGGCTGCTCTCGAAGGACGTCAATGTCTTTTCCGCCGACCGCGACGGCAACATCAACTGGTCGGTCACCGTCGAAGCACCCTATGCCGGGATGATGCACGATTTCTACGCGACGCAGGATTACATCGTGCTCTACCTCGTCAACATGGTCTCGGACATGGAGCGCATCCGGGCCGGCGGGGTGCACTTCTCCTACGATGCCAACTATCCCTGCTACATGGGCATCATGCGCCGCGGCGGCGATGGCAAGGACATCAAATGGCTGACCGGCCCCAACCTGTTCTGTACCCACATCATGGGCGGCTGGAACGACAAGAACCGGATCACGATCGACATGGACGGCGGCGAAGGCAACCAGTTCCCGTTCTTCCCCAGCAATAGCGGGCCGTTCGATCCGGCCAAGAGCACCGGCTATATCCGCCGATTCACGGTCGATTTGACCCGCGGCGTGCCCGATCACTACCAGGCTGAGACGATCTATCCCCACATTACCGGCGTGCTCGCACGGCAGGACGACCGCTTCCACACGCTGCCCTATCGCTGGGGCTTTCTGCAGGCCTTCGGCCCGGGCGGCAGCGGCTGGGCGATCATCGACCACCAGACCCAGACCACGCAGATGGCGAGCGTACCCGATTATTCGCAATCGGAAATGACTTTCGTTCCGCGCAAGAAGGACGCGCCCGAAGGCGATGGCTATCTCATCGGGATCGCCAACAGCCAAAGGGAGAACGGCCGTTCGGACCTCGTGCTGTTCGATCTCGACGATGTTGCCGCCGGGCCTGTCGCGCGCGTCAGGATGCCGTTCAAATGCGTCGGCCAGGTTCACGGCTTCTGGGCCGATGCGAGCGATTTTGCCGACGTTCCTGCCTGATCCGCCTTCGATGTTCCGCTTCGGCAAGCTCCTGTTACTCGCACTGGCGCTGATCGCGGCGCCTGCCATGGCGGAGAAGCGCATCGCGCTCAGCTTCGACGATATCCCGCGCCATGCCGGCGGCTTCATGACGCCGGACGAGCGGGCTATCGCGTTGATCGCCGGGCTGGCCGAAGCCGGGGTCGAGCAGGCGGGCTTCTTCGTCACCACCGGCAATCTCGATACGCCCGACGGAAAAGGCGGCGAGGCGCGGATCAGGGCCTATGCCGCGGCCGGTCATGTCATCGCCAACCATTCGCACAGCCATCTCTGGTATCACCAGACCGGGATCGCGGATTACATCGCCGATCTGGACCGGGCCGAGGCCTGGCTCGCGGACATTCCGGGCAAGCGCCCGTGGTATCGCTTTCCCTATCTCGACGAAGGGCGCGACGAGGAACGGCGCGATGCTGGAAGGGCCGCACTCAAAGAGCGCGGGCTGATCAACGGCTACGTGACGATCGACGATTACGACTGGCATATCGACGCCCTGGCGACCCAGGCTATTGCCGATGGGCGCGTGGTCTCGCACGATGCACTGCGCGACCTCTATGTCGAGACGCTGGTGGGAACGGCGAATTTCTACGAGGACATGGCGCAAAACGTGCTGGGCCGCTCGCCCGCGCACGTGCTGCTGCTGCACGAAACCGATATCGCCGCGCTGTTCGTGGTGGACCTGGTTGAAGCTCTGGAAGCCGATGGCTGGACCATCGTCACCATGGACGAGGCCTACCATGACCCAATTGCCGAGATCGAACCCGACACGCTCTATCTCGGCGGTGGCAGGCTCGCCGCGATTGCGGCCGAGAATGGCGCCAACCCGGCCGATCTCGTCTACGAGCGGACCGATGAGGACGAACTGACCCGTTTGTTCGAGGAACGGGTGATCGTGAGGGACGGGGAATGATCCGAAGGAGCGCGAGATTGGCACGCGGCGCGCTCGCGGTTTCGGCGCTGCTATTCTGCGTGGCAGCTTCCGTCCAGGCGCAGCGGATCATGCGGCTGGACGAGACCTTCGTTGCCTGGCCGACAACGGGAAATGGCCCGCATGAACAGCATTTCAGTCCACTCGGCAAGATCAATGCCGACAATATCGGCCAACTAGGCCTGGCCTGGTATGCCGACCTCAAGACAGACAGGGGGCAGGAAGCCACGCCGCTGGTGGTCGCCGGCGTGCTGTACAACATCGAGCCGTGGAACATTACCACCGCCTATGACGCCGCGACCGGCGAAGTGCTGTGGCGTTACGATCCGCAGGTGCCGCTCCGCTACGGCAGGATGGCCTGCTGCGATATCGTCTCACGCGGCCTCGGCTATGGATACAATGAGAATGGCGGCACCATCTATATCGGCGCGCTCGACGGGCGGCTGATCGCGCTCGATGCCGCGACCGGCGAGGAGCGCTGGTCGGTCCAGACCACCGATCCCGAGCAGCCTTATACGATCACCGGCGCGCCGCGCGTGTTCGACGGCAAGGTCTTCATCGGCAATGGCGGGGCGGAGCTGGGCGTCAGGGGCTATGTTTCCGCCTACGATGCCAATGACGGCACGCTGCTCTGGCGCTGGTATACCGTGCCCGGCGATCCCGCGGCCGGCTTCGAG
>NZ_DBNHSF010000016.1:0-8781 GCF_057143545.1 Candidatus Andeanibacterium sp. | reverse complement strand
ATTACCCCGAGGATATCCGCCTCAAGCATCGCTATGTCGATCTTCGGCGCGAGACAATGCATCGCAACATCATGCTGCGCAGTCAGGTGATTTCGAGCTTGCGCCGCCGCATGACCGAGCAGGGATTCACCGAGTTCCAGACCCCGATCCTCGCCGCATCGAGCCCCGAAGGCGCGCGCGACTTCCTGGTCCCGAGCCGCATGCACAACGGCAAGTTCTATGCCCTCCCGCAAGCGCCCCAGATGTTCAAGCAGCTGCTGATGGTCGCGGGCTTCGACCGCTATTTCCAGATCGCTCCGTGTTTCCGCGACGAGGATTTGCGCGCCGATCGCAGCCTCGAATTCTACCAGCTCGATTTCGAGATGAGTTTCGTCACCCAGGAGGACGTGTTCAACGCCCTCGAACCCGTTCTGGCGGGTTGCTTCGAGGAATTTTCGGGCGGCAAGTCGGTCACGCCGGCGGGCGAGTTCCCGCGCATCCCTTACAAGGAAGCCATTCTCAAATACGGTACCGACAAGCCCGATCTGCGCAATCCGATCGTGATCACCGATGTGACCCGTCACTTTACCCAATCGGGTTTCGGAATTTTCGAGCGGATCGTTGGCTCCGGCGGGATCGTTCGCGCAATCCCCGCGCCCAACACCGCCGAGAAGAGCCGCAAATTTTTCGACGACATGAACAGCTGGGCCCAGTCCGAAGGCCATGCCGGGCTTGGCTATGTCACCCGCAAGGGCGGGGAGTTCGGCGGCCCGATCGCCAAGAACCACGGGCCCGAGCGGATGGAAAAACTCTACAACGAGCTCGGCCTCGGTCCCGACGACGGGCTGTTCTTCGCCGCAGGCAAGGAAAAGGCAGCGGCCGACCTTGCCGGGGCCGCGCGCACCCGCGTGGGCCAGGAACTCGAGCTGATCGAGCCCGATTGTTTCAAGTTCTGCTGGATCGTCGATTTCCCGATGTTCGAATATGACGAAGAGCAGAAGAAGGTCGATTTCAGCCACAACCCCTTCTCGATGCCGCAGGGCGAGATGGAAGCGCTGGAAACGCAGGACCCGCTCGAAATCCTCGCCTGGCAATACGACATCGTCTGCAACGGTTACGAGCTCAGCTCGGGCGCGATCCGGAACCATCGCCCGGACATCATGTACAAGGCGTTCGAGATCGCCGGCTATTCCAGGGAAGATGTCGAGAAGAACTTCTCCGGCATGATCGAGGCGTTCAAGCTCGGCGCCCCGCCGCATGGCGGCTCGGCCCCGGGGATCGACCGGATCGTGATGCTGCTGGCCGACGAACCCAATATCCGCGAAGTGATCGCCTTCCCGATGAACCAGAAGGGCGAGGATTTGATGATGGGCGCGCCGACCGAAGTCTCGCTCAAGCATCTGCGCGAATTGGGGATTCGGGTGGTCGAGCAGCCGAAAGCCCAAGGCTGACCACTCTGTTTCCTGCGTCCAATCCCCTTGCCAGCACGCGAAGCGTTGATTAGGGGCTGGAACCAGAGTCTAACCGCTTCCTTCGAGAGGAACATTCATGAGCGATACCGCCGACCGCGTTAAGAAAATCGTCGTCGAACATCTCGGCGTCGAAGCCGACAAGGTGACCGACGATGCCAGCTTCATCGACGATCTGGGCGCAGACAGCCTCGATATCGTCGAGCTGGTGATGGCGTTCGAAGAGGAATTCGGCGTCGAAATCCCGGACGATGCTGCCGAGAAGATCGCCACGGTCGGCGACGCCAACAAATATATCGAAGAACATAAGGGTTGAGGCCCAGGGGCTGAACCGCTCGCTTCCCGCCGCGCATGGTCCCGCCACAAGCGGACGGGAATGGAAGGCTCAGCCAATCGGCTGGGCCTTTCGTGACTTTGGAGAGACAGAATGCGCCGTGTTGTCGTAACCGGACTGGGCCTCGTCACCCCGCTGGGCGGTGACGTCGAGACCACATGGGCGAACCTTATTGCCGGCAAGAGCGGGATCGGTCCGATCACGCGCTTCGATACAGAAGGGCAGAAATGCCTGATCGCGGGCGAGGTCAAGCCCAGGGACCATAAATGGGGTTTCGACCCGGACAAACGCGTCGACCCCAAGATCCAGCGCCAGGTCGATCCCTTCATTGTCTACGGCATCGATGCCGCAGGCCAGGCGATCGAAGATGCGGGATTGGCCGATCTGGACGACGCGCTGAAATTGCGCACCGGCTGTTCGATCGGTTCGGGCATTGGCGGATTGCCGGGGATCGAGCTCGAATCGGTCAACCTCCATGAACGCGGCCCGGGCCGGGTCTCGCCGCATTTCGTCCATGGCCGGTTGATCAACCTCATATCGGGCCAGGTTTCGATCAAATACGGGCTGATGGGGCCGAACCATGCGGTCGTCACCGCGTGCTCGACCGGCGCGCATTCGATCGGCGATGCCGCGCGCATGATCAGGGACGACGATGCCGACGTGATGCTCGCGGGCGGGGCGGAATCGACCATCAACCCGCTTGGCGTGGCCGGGTTTGCACAGGCCCGCGCGCTCAACTGCAGCATGAACGATCGTCCGACCGAGGCCAGCCGCCCCTACGACCGGGATCGCGACGGCTTCGTGATGGGCGAGGGCGCGGGCGTGGTGGTGCTCGAGGAATACGAACACGCCAAGGCGCGCGGGGCGAGGATCTATGCCGAGGTGGTCGGCTATGGCCTGTCGGGCGACGCCTACCACGTGACCGCGCCGCATCCCGAGGGCAAGGGCGCACAGCTGGCGATGGAAATGGCGCTACGCAAGGCCGGAATGACTTCGGGCGACATCGACTATGTCAATGCCCACGGCACCTCGACCATGGCCGACACGATCGAGCTCGCTGCAGTCAAGCGCGTGCTGGGCGACGATCTGGGCGGCGCTTCGATGAGTTCGACCAAGTCCGCCATCGGCCATTTGCTGGGCGGCGCCGGAGCGGTCGAGGCGATCTTCTGCATCCTTGCGATGCGCGACCAGATCGTGCCGCCGACGCTCAATCTCCACAATCCCGACGAAGGCACCGAAGGCGTCGACCTTGTCCCGCTCAAGGCCAGGGAACGCGAAGTGAGGGCGGTCCTCAACAACAGCTTCGGCTTTGGCGGAACCAATGCAAGCCTGGTGATGAAGGCCCTATGACGAGGGCTGTTTGATGAAGCTATTTCGCCGGCTGCTGATCGGGCTGGCACTGGCCGTAGCGATCCCGCTGGCCTTCCTGCTCTATACCTGGAACGGCCCGGGTCCGCTCGACCAGGACACCGCGTTCATCGTTCCCCAAGGCGCGGGCGTCTCGCAAATCGCCGACTTGCTCGAGGAAGAAGGCGCGATTGCCTCGGCCGAAAGGTTCAAGGTCGGGGCGCGGGTGCTGGGCGGCGGCGAGGCCATCAAGGCTGGCGAGTTCATGCTTCCCGCCAGGGCGAGCGCCTCGCGCATCCTCGCCATCCTGCAATCGGGCGATGTCATCCGCCGGATGATAACCATTCCCGAAGGCATGCCTTCGATCATGGTTCACGAGAAGCTGATGGCCGAAAAGCTGCTGACCGGAGAGATCCCGGTTCCGCCCGAAGGTACGATACTGCCCAACACCTACGATTTCGGACGCGGGGAAAGCCGGGCCGCGGTGCTCAAGCGGATGCAGGACGCGATGAGCGCCACGCTGCAGGAACTCTGGCCGACCCGCTCGCCGCAATCCGTCGTCGATACGCCCGAGCAGGCCGTTACTCTCGCTTCGATCGTCGAGAAGGAGACCGGCAAGCCATCCGAGCGCGGCAAGGTTGCGGGGCTCTATTCGAACCGCATCCGCCAGGGCATGTTCCTCCAGGCCGATCCGACGATCATCTACCCGATCACCAAGGGCAAGCCGCTCGGCCGCCGGATCAGGCAATCCGAAATCCAGGCGGTCAACGGCTACAACACCTACACGATGCCGGGGTTGCCGGTCGGTCCGATCACCAATCCCGGCCGCGAATCCATTGCCGCGGTCCTCAATCCCGAGCCGACGGGAGCCTTGTTCATGGTTGCCGACGGGACCGGCGGCCATTTGTTCGCCGATACGATCGAACAGCATAACGCCAATGTGGCGCGCTGGTATGCGATCCGGCGCGAACGCGGCGAGATGTAGGATTGACCAGCCCCTTCATCGTCACCGCCGAACTCCCGCGTGACATCTTTGCTTGGGCGAACGACCTGCGACAGCGCCATTTCCCGTCCGAGCGCAACCAGCTAGAAGCCCATGTCACGCTGTTCCATTCCTTTGCGCCGTCGCTCCGCGAGGAGCTGAGGTCTCTCCTGCCGCGCCTTGCCGCGGAATTCGCGCCGCCGCCTGCGTGGATCACCGGCCTGATGGACCTCGGGAATGGGACCGCCCTGGCGATCGTCAGCGACGGCATGCTGGCGATCCGCGGGACGATTGCCGAACACTTCCACGGCGCGCTTACCGCGCAGGACCGGTACCCGCCGCGGCTGCACATCACGATCCAGAACAAGGTCACCAGGGAGGCGGCGAGGGCGCTCCAAGCCGAGTTGGCGGCACAGGACCTTGAACGCGAGTTCCGCTTCAAGGGGTTGGGCCTGCAGCTCTATCGGGGCGGCCCTTGGGAGGCCCTGGGGCGCTGGAGCTTTCGCGGCAAACAGGGTGGTTGACCCTTCGCCGGTGCGGCCCTAAGAGCGCCGCCTTGCCCGAATGTGGCCGATACCTGGGGCGGAGTAGCTCAGCTGGTTAGAGCAGCGGAATCATAATCCGCGTGTCGGGGGTTCAAGTCCCTCCTCCGCTACCAATTCCCTAGTGGCGTGGCAGTCATGCGACCAAATCGCGCTGCTCAGCCATTCCCATCGAAACGATGAGCGGGTTGCTGCCCTGCCGCGCCTGGAAATCCTCCTTGTCCTTGAGGCCGCGCCAGCTAGCCTGGGTCAGGCTCTGCGCAACCGCGCCGCCCAGAGTGGTGCCGGGACCGAGGATGACGAACAGGTCGGGGGCGAATTCGCGCGCGGCCACGGTCACTGCGTGGGTGAAATTGTAGGTTTCGGTCACCTGGTGGCCGAGCGTATAGGCGTGGAGCTCGGCGATATCGGTCGAGCCCGGATTCCAGATCTTGCCGCGCCCGTCGATCATCGGGAGCTTGGGCTGGCCGAACAGGCTTGCTGGCAATCTGTCGCGGCCACTGGCGGCAACCGGTTCCTGCAGCGGAGTATGGAAGGCTGCGTGGTTGGCCAGGCGCATGGGGAAGCGCTGTTGGACCGGCTCGACCGACTTCTCGAAGGCCTCCAGCCCGGCGGCGTTGCCGGCCAGAACAAGCATTCCGCCGAGGTCGATCGAGAGGAACAGCTGCTTGTCCGCTTCGCCAGCAATCCTGGCAACCAGATCGAGCAGTTCGGCCGTGCGCCCCGGCTGTGGAACCCAATCCGTATCGACCCAGGGATAGATCAGCTGGCCGCCGATCAGCGCCTGCTGCATCTGCGTGCCCATAGTGTTGGCGACGGTAAAGCCCGCTTCCGGCGTGACTGCCCCACCACAGGCCAGCGCGCTGTACCAGCCCATCGAATTGCCGGTGACCGCGACGATCTCGATCTTGCTCCGGTCGATCGCCAGGAAATCGCCGAAGGAGGCCGCGAAGATCAGGCCCGAGGCATTGTCGCCGCGGGTGTGCTTGCCCATCGAGAAGCGCTCGGCCCCATCGAGCTCGGTGAGCGTTTCCTGGCCAGCCGCCTCGCGCTGCGCGTCAAACCTGGCGAGCAGTTGCGGATCTGGGAAATGCCGTCCCAGATAGCCGAGCTCCGTGGCGTTGTAGGTCCCGCGGCCGGGGCATATGACGACTACCGTGGCCATCATTACTTGCCCAGCAAGGCGAGCGCCGCGGCGACAATGGAATCGCGCGACGGCATGGTTGCGGCATAGGCGGGTCCGGTCGGGATGAAGCTGTCCTCTGCGGTGTGCCGCGCGTGGGGCAGATCGGTGTGTTCCGCCAGCAGCGCCATCAGCGCTTCGGCGACGCCGCCTGTACGGCGGGTCTCGTCGACCACCAGCGCAGCCCCGCAGCCCTTGAGCGCCTCGGCAATTGCCTTGGCGGGGAGAGGAGAGAGCCAGCGGATGTCCACGATCCGCGACTTGATGCCCTTCTTCGCGAGCGACGGCAGCGCCTGCTGCGCGAGGTAGGTACCGTTGGCGAAGGTGACGATCGCAAGGTCCTTGCCCTTGCCATGCACCCCGATTTCACCAAATGCGATCCTCTCGCCCGGCGCGGGATATGTCGTCATCCAGCCGCCGTCGCCCGGCTCGTGCAGGTCGCGCATGGCATAAAGCGCGATTGGCTCGAGGAACACCACCAGGCGTTGCTCCTCGCGCGCCAGCCGCACGCATTCGCGCAGCATCAGCGCTGCGTCGCGCCCGTTCGAGGGGCAGGCGAGGATCAGGCCGGGGATATCTCGCAGCACCGCCAGCGAATTGTCGTTGTGGAAGTGCCCGCCGAACCCCTTCTGGTAACCCAGGCCCGAAATCCGAACGATCATGGGATTGGTGAACTGGCCATTCGAGAAGAACGGCAGGGTCGCCGCCTCGCCGCGCAGCTGGTCTTCGGCGTTGTGGAGATAGGCGAGGAACTGGATTTCCGGCAGCGGAATGAAGCCATTCTGGGCCATGCCGATGGCAAGGCCGAGGATCGAGGTCTCGTCGAGCAGCGTGTCGATCACCCGGTCGCGACCGAAGCGAGTGGAAAGTTTTTGGGTGACGCCGTAATTGCCGCCCTTCCTGCCGATGTCCTCGCCCATCATCACCACGTCGCCGAATTCGAGCATCAGATCGGTCAGCGCCATGTTGATGATTTTCCCCATCGGTTGGGGATTTTCCATCAGGAGCATGTCCGAGCCAAACAGCTCGGCACGCTGCTGTGGATCGGGTCCGTTGCTCGGCCGGCATTCGCGCCTTGGCGGGATGAGGCTGGCCATGACCTGTTCTGCGGACTGCAATCGTGGGCGGGTAACGACTTCGGCGGCGACCCGGGCAACGCGCCCGGCCGTCTGTTCGTAGATTGCGAGCGCCACGGACGGCTCCAGCGCGCCGGCCTCGTCCAGCTGGCGAACCATGTGCAGCAAGGGATCCTGCGCTTCCTCCGCCTCCACTTCCTGGCGCGAAAGATAGGCCATCGCGACGTCGGCTCCGGCATGACCGTAGAGCCGAATGGTCCTGACATGAAGGAAGGCCGGCTTGCGGCGTGAGCGCACGTAATCCGCCGCTTCCTGCGCCATCCGGAAGGTCGCGTAGATATCGAGCCCGTCGCATTCGAAATATTCGAGGCCCGGCCGGTTTGCGAACCCGGCCTTGATCCAGCCCGAGGGAGTCTTGGTCGAAATCCCGATCCCGTTATCCTCGCACACGAACAGCAGCGGCAGCGGCACCGATTGGTAGCTGGTCCAGCCGGCGGTGTTGAACGCGGCCTGCGCGGTCGCGTGATTGACCGAAGCGTCGCCGAACGAACAATAGACGATCGAATCGTCGGGCAATTGCTTGAATTCCGGGGGCTTCCGCCGCGCGAGGCCGATCCCGTAGGCTGCGCCCACGGCCTTGGGCAGGTGGCTGGCGATGGTCGAAGTCTGTGGCGGGATGAACAGCACCTTCGAGCCAAGCACCTTGTGCCGACCGCCCGAGATCGGGTCCTCGGCGCTGCAGGCATAGGACAAGAGCATGTCCCAGGCGATCGTCTGGCCGGGCACCTGTTCGGCGCGCTGGATCTGGAACGCGGCATCGCGATAATGGAGGAACGCCATATCGGTTGGGCGCAGGGCCGCCGCGACCGCCGCGATCCCTTCATGGCCCGAAGGCCCGATCGAGTAATAGCCCTGGCCGGCCGCCTGCATCTTGCGGCTCTCGCGGTCGAGCGCGCGCGTGAGGCAAGCCGTCCGGAAGATCGAAACGGCAAGTTCATTGGTCAACGGACCCGATGGCGGCTTGCCGTCCGGGAATTCCTTCGCCGCGACCCGGCGCAGGAAGTTTTCATGTACGATCCCTACGCGGTCCATCAGCCGACCACCAGATCGGAAGGGTTGCTGGCTGGTTCGCGGAAGATTGCAAAGCGAAACGGGTGCGTCATCCGGGCCATATAGGTGTTCGCGAGTGCAAGGTCGATCATCAACCTGGCATGTTTCCCGGCTTGCGCGTCGATCGTGCCCGAGCGCCAGTTATCCCGGCTTTCCCCAGCCCAAGAAGCGCTGAGATTGTCCCGCCGGCGGGGAATCACTACATCGCCCGCAACAGCTTGATCGAGAGAAGAGATGACCACCCACACCACAAAAATGCTGATCATCGGATCGGGGCCGGCGGGGCTTTCCGCAGCGATTTACGGTGCCCGTGCCGGGATGGAGCCGATTGTCGTGCAGGGGCTCCAGCCCGGCGGGCAACTGACCATCACCACCGATGTCGAGAACTATCCCGGGTTCCGCGAAGTGATCCAGGGCCCCTGGCTGATGCAGGAGATGCAGGCCCAGGCCGAGCATGTCGGTACGCGGATGATGTGGGACACGATCGTCTCGGTCGATCTTACCGGCCCGACATTCACCGCCGTGGGCGACGGCGGCGACAGCTATGAGGGCGATACGCTGGTGATCGCCACCGGCGCGCAGGCGCAGTGGCTGGGCGTGCCGGGCGAGCAGGAACTTTCCGGCAAGGGCGTTTCCGCCTGCGCGACCTGCGACGGCTTCTTCTACCGCGGCAAGAAGGTGGCGGTGATCGGCGGCGGCAATACCGCGGTCGAGGAGGCCCTGTTCCTCACCCGCTTTGCCGACAAGGTGACGCTGATC
>NZ_DBNHSF010000015.1:0-5845 GCF_057143545.1 Candidatus Andeanibacterium sp. | reverse complement strand
TATCCTGAGCGATGAGCTTCCCTTTTCTCGTCATCCCCGCGAAAGCGGGGATCCCGCTTGGTTCTTGCCAGACCAAGTGTAGCGGGACCCCGGATCACGTCCGGGGTGACGATGGTGTTTTTGAGCGCACCCCGAGAGCCCGCTTTTCGTTTCCTGGACTGTGTTACCCTGTTACCCTCCGTTCAGGTTCGGCCCCAGCGCCGAAGCCCCGCCCTTGCCGAATTGAAGGAGGCCCGATCAGGCCGCGTTGGCGCTCTTGGCGATCCCGGCGACCGCGGTCTCCATGAAGGCGGGCTGGCTCTTGGGTCCGCTGTTGATCAGATGGACCGGGTAGTTGCCCTTGGGCAGGCTCTCGAGCGGCATCCCGGCGGCGGCGAGCGCATAGGGCGAAACGCGGTGGCGGGTGCACAGCCCGCCCGAGCCGTCATTGACCAGCGGGGTCTCGAATTCGACCGCGATATGGGCTTCCTTGCTGCGGGTGACATTGCAGACCGCAAGCTGGCCGGCCCCGAGGTCGAGTACCAGGTCGGTCCCGATCGGCACGCCGAGCAGGCCTTCGACCATCGCGCCGGTCTTCGAGAGGTCGCGCAGGACCGCATTGTAACGGTGATCCTCGTGGATCACGCCGATCCTGCGGAACACGGTGCGGCGATCGGAACGGTATTTGTCGGGGCCTTCGGGTTCGATCTTGAACTCGCCGGAGGAAAGCCGTTCGAGCACCACTTCGTTCTTGAGCGCCTTCGAATAGATCCAGCCCTGGATGTAGCGCCCGCCCTTCTCCTTCACCAGCTGGAGCTGGTCGAACGCCTCGACGCCTTCGACCGTGGTCTCGATCCCCAGCGCGTTCGAAAGGCCGATGATCGCGGCGATGATCTTGGCGCTGTTCTGGTCCTTCGAAGTACAGGAATCGACGAAGCTCTTGTCGACCTTGAGCTTGTCGAACGGCGCGGAGCGCAGATAGCTGAGCGAGGAATAGCCGGTGCCGAAATCGTCGAGTGCCAGGCGAACGCCAAGCTGCTTGAGCGCCCTGAAGGTCTGGTCGACCAGCTCGCTGTCGCCCATGAACACACTCTCGGTGAGTTCAAGCTCCAGGCGGTCCGGTTCGATGCCGGTTTCCGCGAGGATCTCCGCGACCACTTCGATGAATCCTGGATTGGCGAATTGCAGCGCCGAGACATTGACCGCGACCCGGATCGACTTCGGCCACTTCGCCGCGTCCGTGCAGGCCCGGCGCAGGGCCCAGTCGCCAATCGGAATTATGAGGTTCAACTCTTCGGCGATCGGGATGAACAGGCCGGGGCTGACATAGCCGCGCTCGGGATGCTCCCAGCGCATCAGCGCCTCGAAGCTGACCACCATGTTGTCGTCGGTCCGCACGACCGGCTGGTAATGGAGTTCGAGCTTGTCGTTCGCCAGCGCCTCGCGCAGGTCCTCCATCAGCAGTGCCCGTTCCTCGGACTCGTCCTTGAGATCGGCGGTGTAGAACCGGAACTGGCCGCGACCGCCGTTCTTGGCCGAATAGAGCGCGAGGTCGGCACTGTGGGTAAGCTCGTCGCGCTCGAGCCCGTCATAGGGTGCGATCGCCACGCCGACCGAGGTGCCGATAATCGCGCGCTTGTCGCCGATCGGATAGGGCTGCGAGACGATCTGGATCGCCTTTTCGGCGATCTCGCCCAACGCCCCGCGGTCGTCCATGTCGGGAATGATGATCTGGAATTCGTCGCCGCCCAGCCGGCCGATCTCGCCCCGCCCGGCGATGATATTGGTCAGTCGTTCCGCAACCTGCTTGAGCAGTTCGTCGCCGGCCTGGTGGCCCATCGTATCGTTGACGTTCTTGAACCGGTCGAGGTCGAGCATCATCAGTGCACAGCTGCGCTTTTCGACCTTGTAGGCCGCGAGGATGCTTTCGAGCCGGCGGTTCATCCGGTGGCGGTTCGAGAGCCCGGTGAGCGAGTCATACTCGGCCAGCCGCGAATCCTGCAGCTTGCGCTCGTATTCGACGGTGACGTCCTTGGCGCTGCCGCGATAGCCGAGGAAGCGCCCTTCCCGGTCGAATTTCGGATGACCGGAGAGCGACCACCAGATCTGCTTGATATCGTGAACCGACTTGTTGAGCGCAAAACGCAGCGTCAGGTCGACAAACTTGCTGCGCGCGCTGAGCTGGAACTTGAACGGGCGGTCGGACTTTTCGAAGGGATTGTCCGGATCGATCTCGAACAATTCGGTGAGCGGCTTGGCCAGTAGGTCGTGCACCGAAAGCTTCAGCTTTTCGGCCGCGGCCTGGGTGATGTAGATCAGGCGGCCTTCGGCGTCGCTGGCCCAGATCCAGCCGAATCCGGCGCCTTCGAAGTCGTCCAGGACTTCGAGCCGGCGCGCGCCGTCCGACGGGGTGATTACAGCCACATCGCCATAGTCGACCGGAGGGGTATCATCCCCTTTCCCGAATTTTCGGCCTGTCAGGCCGCTCAGGAATCCTTTTCCCGCCATCTGAACCCAGTCATTCCAGCATTGCGCGACAATGTCGCAGCCCGGCCATCTTGCTAGAGCAACATGGTTTACGAGGCCCTAATGCGGCAAAATTTTCAGGATCGCGCCCGGTCGTGCCTCAGGACCGTCGCACCGGAGAATCCGCTCTAGAAATCTGCTGAAATTTCAATGCCAAGTACCCTGCCCTTGAAGACCGGAGAGAAGGTTCCGTCCTTGGGATGTGGATCGAACGGCGCGTTGACCCCGTTCGAAAACGGTCCGCCGGCGAAAGGCAATTGCGTATCGCCGCCAAATTGCACCTCGTCGAGCAGGTTCCTGCCATGGAGCGAGAGCGTGAGCGATGGCTCTTCCAGCTCCAGCGAAATCCTGGCGTCGAGCCGGTCAGAAGCCGAATTGAAGCCCCAATTGTTGTCGCTGTAGGCATAGCGCGCGCGGTGCTGGAAGAAGGCATCGAGCGAAATTGTGCCAAAGCCGAGCGAAGCCTCGTATTGCACGCCCCCGCCCCAGGTCGATCGGGGCGCGCGCGGCAATTCGAGCGCCAGGTCCTTCGCGTCGATCACGTTGTCCGCATCGAGATCGAAGAATATGCGCTGGTAGTCGGCATCGATGAGGCCGAGATTGGCCGTGAGCGTGAGGCCCGGCGCAGGCGCGAACGAAGCCTCGATCTCCGCGCCCTCAATGCGCGCATCGGCGGTGTTGTAGACCGACTGGGCAATGCCCGAGCTGAGGCTCGGCAGGTTGAGCTCGCGCTGCATGTTGTCAACTTCGGTCCGGAACACTGCAAGGTTGACGCGGGCCCGGCCGTCTTCGCTCTGCCATTTTGCGCCGATTTCGAACGTGTCGACCTTCTCCTCGTCGAACGCAGGCGAGCCGAGCATGGCCGAGACTTCCTCGAACGCGGCAGGTTGGGTGATACGGAGATTGTAGCCGCCCGACCGCTGGCCGCGGGCCCAGCTGGCATAGAGGCTCGAATTGTAGCCCGGGCTGAACGACAGGGCGACGCGCGGCGAGAGACTTTCCCAGCTGCGCGCGTCGATAAAGCCGTTGTTCTCGCCCGGAGCGTTCTCGCCGGTGGTGGGGCACGTTGCTGCGATCGCCGAACAGGTGGGGCGCGGGCGAACATAGGTAACCGAAGCGTCCTTCTCCTCGCGCGACCAGCGCAGCCCGCCGGTCAGGGTAAGCCGCTCGGTCAGGCGATAATCGGCCTGCGCATAAAGCCCGTAGACATCGTGGCCCTGGCGCCCGCCGCCATACTGGATCGCTGTCGCCCCCAGCCCGGTGAGGTCGCGGCTCTCGTCGTAACCGACATCCTGGTGGAACAGGTACCCACCCAGCGTGATCGCGAAAAAGCCGAGATCGGCCGCGTAATAGAGCTCGTTCGACCATTGCTCCTGGCTGGTGGCGGTATCGGATTCGAACAGCTTGACCGGCGAGGAATCGATATCGTTGCGAGTCGCCAGCTCATAGCTGCGCCAGCCGAAGATATTGGTCAGCGTTCCCGGGCCCAGTTGCAGGTCGCCGCGCGCCATCGCGAACCCGGCCTCGCTGTCGTAGAAGCCCGGCTGGTTGATCGACAGGTCGAACCGGTCGCGCGCGTTCTGGCCATTATTGTGGGTTGCGGCGCCGTCGCCCGAACTGCCGGTCCATTCGCCCTTGAGCGTGAGGGTGAAAACGTGCGACGGACGCAGCATCAAAGCACCTCGCAGGACGGTCGTTTCCGCCTCGCCGAACGCGTTGCCATCGAAGCGGTTCTCGAAATAGCCCCGGTCGCTCGAATGGAGCGCACCGATCCGGATCGCGACGCTGTCCGAAAGCGGGCCCGAATAGACGCCGCGTGCGGTGATCATGCCCGCCCCGCGGCCCCCATCGACCGGCCCTTCATAGCCGACCCTGGCATAGCCCTCGCTGGTCCAGGCCGGGTCGGCAGTCTGCAGCATCACCGCTCCCCCGGTGGTATTGCGGCCGAAGGCGACTCCCTGCGGGCCGCGCAGGATATCGACCCGCTCGACATCGAGCGCATCGAACACCGTTCCGGCATTGATCCCGATATAGACCCCGTCGACGAACAGGCCGACTGCGGGATCGATCGAGGGTATCGAACTGTTGATGCCGAGCCCGCGGATCGCGAAATTTGCCACGCCCTTGAAGGTCCCGATCGGGTCGAGCGAGACGTTCGGGGTGGCATAGCTCAGCGACTGGAGGTCCTGGAACTGGCGCGCTTCGAGCTCTTCGGCAGCGAAGGCGGTCGCACTGCCGGCAAAGGCGATAGCGCCATAGCTCGGGATCTTGGCCGTAACGATGATCGGGCTGTCTTCGGCAGGCGGAGCCGCGAGCGTCTCGTCTTCCTGGGCGAATGCAGGCGTTGGCAGTGACATCGCGGCCAATGCGGCAAGCATACTGGCAGAATTCAGGAATACGGCTCTGGCGCCGGTATGCGACATTATGGTCTCCCCGGCGGGCCTGCGTCACCCGCTCCCCCAATCGCCGCCCCTTTGGCGACGCGACGGATGCGTGTCAATTGCCGCTACGGAATCCTTGGATCTTGGCCCGGATCAGCCCTCCGTTTCGCGGCCAAAGGCGTCCTGCATCTCCGAAGCCGACGCAGCCCAGGCCTCGAAGTCGAAATCGTCGTCCATCTGCAGGAACAGGTTCGATACCGGGGTCAGCAGCCGAGTGATATGGCCCTTGCCTTCGCGGTCCTCGAGATAGACCAGGTCGCCCTTGCCGATCGCCACCTTCGATCCGTCGCTGACTTCGGCTTCGATATCGCCCGCGGTGTTGATGGTGAAGGTCTTGCGCGGCGCCGTGTGCCAGTCTTCCACCCCCGGGGCGATCGCGTTGGCGACCACGGCCGCAACCGGAAGCGGCTTGGGCATGCCGGTCACCTCGACCCGTTTGACATGCGAGACGCCCTGTTCGTCGGCATAGATATGGATGACCTCCATCAGTCCCTCCTTCGGTTCGGCTGCCGGATCGACCGGAGCTCCTTCGGTCTCTTCGATCTTGCGGCAAGCCCCCGCTGCCAGCAGCGCGGTGAACGCGGTGCCGGCGGCGATGACGGTGCGGCGGCTTGTATCCATGATATCTCTCCCTCGGCCCTATCCGATCGGATAGTGCATAGGCCCGGACCATGTGTCACCTCCAATTGCACGTATCGCACTTTTCGCGTAATGGCTTCGGGCCCGCCCCGGCAGTGCAGTCTTATCGACTCGCCAGCGCCGGGGCTTGTTCTTTTTGAGGCACGAAGCGAGATCGCCATGACCCGTCGCCGCCAGATCTACGAAGGCAAGGCCAAGATCCTTTACGAGGGGCCCGAACCCGGCACGATCATCCAGTATTTCAAGGATGACGCGACCGC
>NZ_DBNHSF010000014.1:0-8007 GCF_057143545.1 Candidatus Andeanibacterium sp. | reverse complement strand
AATGCCTCACCAGCAGGGTCACGATCGAATCTACCCGCTCCTGCTCGGTGATCGCGCCCGAATAGACCGGGCCCAGTTCGGGCGCGTCGCCGGTCAGATAGAGGTTGTGAATGCCGCCCGCGATCCTTAGCGGCATCGCATCTTCGAGCGCCAGCCCGGGCCAGTTCTCCATCCGCCGCGCGACTTCGGTATCGGTCCCGAGGACCGCGCGCAGCGCCATGATCACGCGCCCGGTGCAGGGCGCATCGGCCCTGGTGGCATGTTGGGCCTGCCATGCGAGCGCCTCGTCCACGCCGACGATTTCCATGACGCGCTTTTCCGCCAAACTCATTGCCCTTTCCCGGCGCCTTGCCTAATGCGCGCGCCATGTCCGACGCGCTCACATTCGCCGTTCCCAAGGGCCGCATCCTCGAGGAAGCGCTGCCGGTGATGGCGCGTGCCGGGGTCGTGCCCGAAGCTGCCTTCCACGACAAGGCCAACCGCGCGCTCAGTTTCGCGAGCGAAGACGGCGGGATGCGGATCATCCGCGTACGCGCCTTCGATGTCGCGACCTTTGTCGCCAATGGCGCGGCCCAGGCGGGGATTGTAGGCTCCGACGTGGTCGAGGAGTTCGATTACCCCGACCTCTATGCCCCGGTCGATCTCGAGATCGGGCGATGCCGTCTCTCGGTTGCCGAGCCCGAAGGAGCAAAGCTCGAGCCGATCGGGCGAACCAGCCACATCAGGATCGCGACCAAATATCCCAACCTCACCAAGGCCTGGTTCGAGCGGCAAGGCGTGCAAGCCGAATGCGTCAAGCTCAATGGCGCGATGGAGCTGGCGCCGAGCCTCGGCCTTTGCCAGAGGATCGTCGACCTGGTCTCGACCGGGCAGACGCTGGCCGACAACGGCCTCGTCGAAAGCGGCACAATCATGCAGGTTTCCTCGCGCCTGGTGGTGAACCGCGCCGCGCTCAAGACCGACCCGCGGGTCGGCGCGTTGGTCGATGCCTTCCGCAGGGCGACCGGGCAGGAAGTCCAATGAAGCGGCTGGCCTCGTCCGATCCCGAATTCCTGGTCCAGTTCGCCCGGATTGTGAGCGATCGCCGCGAAAGCGACGAGGATGTTGCCGAAACGGTTCGTGCGATCCTCAAGGAAGTGCGGGTGCGCGGCGACGAGGCGGTGCTCGAATACACCTCGCGCCTCGACGGATTTTCACTCGGCCCCGACTGGACCATCCAGCCCGAAGCCTGTGCTGCGGCTTACGCGGCACTCGATCCCGAGCTGCGCGACGCGCTCGACCTCGCGGCAGCGCGAATCCGCGCCTATCACGAGGCGCAATTGCCGCAGGATCGCGATTACCGGGACGCTGCGGGGGTCCGCCTCGGCGCCAAATGGACTCCGATCGATGCGGCCGGGCTCTATGTTCCCGGAGGCCGGGCGGCCTATCCCTCCTCGCTGCTGATGAACGCAATCCCGGCCAAGGTTGCAGGCGTCGGGAGGCTGGTGGTGGTCACCCCCACCCCGCGCGGCGAAGTCAACGACCTCGTTCTCGCCGCGGCGCATATCGCCGGGATCGACGAGATCTGGCGCATCGGCGGCGCGCAAGCGATCGGCGCGCTCGCCTACGGGACCGAGCGGATTACCCCGGTCGATGTCATCACCGGCCCGGGCAATGCCTGGGTCGCCGAGGCCAAGCGCCAGCTTTACGGCGTGGTCGGAATCGACATGGTCGCCGGACCGAGCGAGATCCTGGTGATCGCGGACGGCAAGAACGATCCGGCCTGGATCGCCGCCGACCTGCTCAGCCAGGCCGAGCACGATCCGAGCTCGCAGGCGATCCTGATCACCGACGATCCGGATTTCGCGGACCGGGTCGAAGCCGAAGTGGCCAGGCAGGCCGCCGAGCTCGCCACCAGCAACACCGCGCAGGCCAGCTGGAACACCCATGGGCTGGTCGTCACGGTCGACCATCTGGGCGAGGCTCCGGCGCTCGCCAATGCGCTGGCCGCCGAACATGTCGAGATCGCGACCGACGATCCAGAAGCCCTGTTCGCGCAGATCCGCCATGCGGGGAGCGTGTTCCTCGGGCGGATGACCCCCGAAGCGGTCGGCGACTATGTCGCCGGGCCGAACCATGTGCTTCCGACCGGGCGGCGCGCGCGCTTCTCATCCGGGCTGTCGGTGCTCGACTTCATGAAGCGCACCAGCTTCATCGCGCTCGACGAGGACGCGCTCGGCAGGATCGGCCCGGCGGCGGTCCGCCTCGCCGAAATGGAAGGGCTCCCGGCGCACGCCAGATCGGTCGCGCAGAGGCTCAAATGAGCTCACCCAAGCGTTCGCAATCCCGCTCCGCCGCGCGGCTTGCCGCGGTCCAGGCGCTCTACCAGCACGAGATGGATGCGACCCCCACCGCCAGCCTGCTCGACCAGTTCCACCGGCACCGGCTGGGGCGCGATATCGACGACGAGCAGCTGGCCGAGGCGGAAGCCGAATTTTTCGATGACGTGGTCAGCGGCACGATTGCCAGACTCGAGGAGATCGACGAGCTCTTGACCCACCGGCTGTCGGAAAACTGGAGCCTCGAGCGGCTCGACCGCACCATGCTCCAGATCCTGCGCTGCGGCGCCTACGAGCTGATTGCCCGGCCCGATGTCCCGGTCGGCAGCGCGATCAGCGAATATGTCGATGTCGCGCACGCCTTTTTCGACCCGCCCGAAGCGAAGTTCGTCAACGGCGTGCTCGATGCGGTGGCGAAGGAAGTAAGAGGTTGAGCTAGCAAGCCCTCCCCCTTGATGGGGGAGGGTTGGGTGGGGGTGAATTCACCGCTATCCCGACCGCAAATGAAAAAGTGCACTCCTCTTGGTGCCAAAGCGAGAGCGCGACATCTGCGCCGCAATGGGACGGATGCCGAGCGCAAGATGTGGAGCCTGCTCAAAGAAGCGATTCCAGACGGAAGGTTTCGCAGGCAAGTCCCAATTAGGCAGCATATCGCTTAATTCGCCAGCCATAGACTCCGCTTGGTAATTAAAGTCGATGGAGGTCAGCATACCGAAGCAGTAGATGCAGATCGAACTACAATGATCGAGACAGAGGGCTATCGCGTGCTCCGATTTTGGAATCACGATGTGCTCGAGAACGGAGAAGGTTGCATGGCGCGTCTCAGAGAGTGGATTTCGAGCAGGCACCCCCATCCAGCTCCGACGAGGCAGCAAGCTGCCAAGCCTCCGCATCCTTCCCCCATCAAGGGGGAAGAAGAATGACAGGAGAGACCGCCTTCATCCACTCCCTCAGGGGCCTTGCCACGCATCCCGCCGCGCGGGGCCTCATGGACGATGCCGCTGTGCTCGAAATCGGCGGCAAGGCGATCGTGCTGACCCATGACTTGGTGGTCGAAGGGGTGCATTTCCTGCCCGGGACAGACATGGCCGACATCGCCTGGAAGCTCGTCGCCGTGAACCTCTCCGATCTTGCCGCCAAGGGCGCCGAGCCGCTCGGCGTGCTGCTCGGCTTCATGCTCGGAGAAGGCCAGCAACGCTTTGTCGAAGGCCTAGAAGACGTGCTCGACCATTATGGCGTGCCGCTGCTCGGCGGCGACACGTCTTCGGGCGGTCCGCCCCGCACATTCGACCTGACCGCTATTGGCGAGGCCGTCCACACTCCCGTTCCATCGCGCGCCGATGCACGGCAGGGCGATGCAATTTTCGTCACCGGGCAATTGGGCGCGGCGCTGCTGGGCTTCGAAGCGCTGAAGCAGGGCGGCGCCGGCGACACCGGAGCCTATCTCCGCCCGCTGGCGCGGCTGGCCGAAGGCCAGGCGCTTGCGCCACATGTCACCGCGATGATGGATATTTCCGACGGGTTGCTGCTCGATGCCGCGCGGATGGCCAGGGCGAGCGGTGTGACCATGGCCATCGACAGCGCCGCCGTGCCGATCGCCACACCGGAGGACCGCCGCATGGACGCGCTGCGCTGGGGCGACGATTACGAATTGCTGTTCACCCTGCCCGAAGGGGTCGAACCGCCCGTCCCCGCGACGCGGATCGGCTCGGTCGAACCGGCCTCGGGCGCGCCGGTCACCCTCGACGGAAAGCCGCTGACCGAGGCCGACAACCTCGGCTACGAACATGGGTAAATCCTCCCCTCGAAGGGGTGGTGGCAGCCGCGCGAGCGGCTGACGGAGGGGCGTAACCATTGGCGGGGATACCCCTCCACCATCCTGCGGATGGTTCCCCTCCCCCGATGGGGGAGGATCTTCAATGCGCTGAAACGTCCACCCCCTGGCGCGCCAACACGTCTCTCAGCGCATGGAACGCCTCGCGCTGGCGGTGGTTGGGAATGCCCGGATAAAGGTGGTGGATGAGGTGGTATTCCATCGCCATCGACGCCCAATAGCCGAGCCGCGCCTTGAAGATGCGGGTGTTCTCGTAGCGCCCCTTGCGCTGCGGGTGGTGCGGCGCCCAGCTGAGCCAGAAGCGGATCCAGCTGAGGCCGAGCTGGCGCGGCAGCCACCAGATCAGGGCGACCTCGATCGCATAGCCCAGCCAGGCGAAAGAAAAGAGCGTGGCGAACATCACCAGCTGCAGGATCGTGGTTTCCCTCGCCGCGGCACGCGAAGCCGGCGTGTCCATATCGGCCATCATCCGCTTGTAGCGCATCACCGAGCCTTCGACGCCTGGCTGGCGGTTCCACCAGGTCTTGACGATCGCCTTCCACCAGTTTTCGGCCCCGTCGGTATAGTCCGGGTCCTTCTCGACATCGTTGGTGTAGCGGTGATGCTCCATATGGGTCAGCCGGGCGACGCCGAAGCCGAGCGCAATCGGGATCGTCGCAAGGAACCCGGTCAGCTCGTTGATCCAGTGGAGCTTGTGTCCCCGGCGATAGATGTTCGAATGCATCGCCTCGTGGCTCGGGATGAAGCCATAGGCACAGACGAAAGTGGCATAGGCGCAGGCCGGGAGCAGCCACCAGCCGCTCAGCACATCCATCAGCACCAGCGGGAAGAAGCTCAGCCAGACAGCGAAGCACACCACCGTGAGCGCGGCATAGACCCAGGTCCGCCCGCCATGGAAGCGCATCGCGATCTCGCGCTCCTCGCGGATCAGTTCGTTGCGGGTATGCCGGTCGAGCCGGTCGTCCCCCGCGAGGCCGACGATCGGGCCGTCCTCGAGCGGGGCGATGATCGCGGCAGCGACCGGATCGGCCAGGTCGTCCCGCAAGGGGCCGTCGGTCATATCCAGCGCCCCTTGAGGTTCGCGTAGAGCCCCCAGGCGCCGCCGAACAGCAGGCCGAAGCCGATCCGGCTCAGGCCAAACGGTGCCTCGATCCCGGTTGCGGCCATCGCTTGCGCGACCAGCGGCGCGATGAAACCGATGCCGAACAGGAAGGGCATCACCAGGAACAATTTGCGAATTGCTTCGGTCATTATGGTAAACTTCGCATAAACCATTGGAAGGCGCAAGATTCCATGGGTTTATCCGTAATAGTTGTGACATTTGTGCTGCTGCCCCTACAGTCCCCGAATTACCGGCGGGAAGCGGGGAAACCGGCCTTTTTCCCCTTGCTTCGTGCCGCTGCCCGCTCTAGCGACCTCGCACCTGCGGCCCGGGCCTTCCGGTGCCGCCATATTTGATTCCAATGGGGGAGAGTTTCGTGGACCTCGTGGTAATTTCGATCGTGCTGGGGCTGCTTGCCATTGTCTACGGCTTCGTCACCAGCCGCCAGGTGCTGGGTTCCAGCGCCGGCAATGAAAAAATGCAGGAAATCGCAGGTGCGATCCAGGAAGGCGCCAAGGCCTATCTCGGTCGCCAATATCGCACCATCGCCATGGTCGGCGTGGTGGTCGCCGCGCTGGTCGGCTATTTCCTGGGCGTCACTTCGGCGCTCGGCTTCGTGATCGGCGCCGTGCTTTCGGGCGCGGCCGGCTATATCGGCATGAACATCTCGGTGCGCTCGAATGTCCGCACTGCACAAGCCGCCAGCCAGGGCCTGCAGCAGGGCCTGACCCTTGCCTTCCGCGCGGGCGCGATCACCGGCCTGCTGGTGGCGGGCCTCGCGCTGCTCGCGATCGCGGTGTTCTATCACTACCTGACCGCGATTGCCGGCCATGCGGTCAACAGCCGCGAAGTGATCGATGCGCTGGTGGCCCTCGCCTTCGGCGCCTCGCTGATCTCGATCTTCGCGCGGCTGGGCGGCGGCATCTTCACCAAGGCTGCCGACGTCGGCGCCGACCTCGTCGGCAAGGTCGAAGCAGGCATTCCCGAGGACGACCCCCGCAACCCGGCCGTGATCGCCGACAATGTCGGCGACAATGTCGGCGACTGCGCCGGCATGGCCGCCGATTTGTTCGAGACCTATGTCGTTACCGTCGGCGCGACGATGGTGCTGATCGCCTTGCTGGTGACCGGCGCGGGTGACTTGCTCGGAAACCTGATGGCCCTGCCGCTGTTCATCGGCGGTGTGTGCATCGTTGCCTCGATCGTCGGTACCTATTTCGTCAAGCTCGGCAAATCGAACAATGTCATGGGCGCAATGTACAAGGGCTTCGCGGTCTCCGCGGTGCTTTCCGCCATCCTGATCTGGTTCGCCACCGACTATGCGCTGGGCGGGATGGAGACGGATGTCGGCGGCTTTACCGGCCGCACGCTGTTCTATTGCTCGCTCCTAGGCCTCGTCATCACCGGCGTGATCATCTGGATCACCGAATATTATACCGGCACCAATTATCGCCCGGTCCGTTCGATCGCCAAGGCTTCGGAAACCGGCCATGGCACGAATGTGATCCAGGGCCTGGCGATCAGTCTCGAAGCGACCGCGCTGCCGACGCTGCTGATCTGCGCCGGGATCATCATCGCCTACCAGCTCGCCGGACTGATCGGGATCGCCTTCGCGGCGACTTCGATGCTGGCGCTGGCCGGGATGGTCGTGGCGCTCGACGCCTATGGCCCGGTGACCGACAATGCCGGCGGGATCGCCGAAATGGCCGGTCTCGACGACAGCGTGCGCGAGAAGACCGACCTGCTCGATGCGGTCGGCAACACCACCAAGGCCGTGACCAAGGGCTATGCCATCGGTTCCGCCGGATTGGCCGCGCTGGTCCTGTTCGGTGCCTATACCACCGACCTCGGGCTGTACTTCCCCGGCGTCACCGTCGATTTCAGCCTCGAAAATCCCTATGTCATCGTCGGCCTGTTCCTCGGTGCGCTGCTGCCGTACCTGTTCGGCGCGCTGGGCATGACGGCGGTCGGACGTGCGGCGGGCGACGTGGTGATCGATGTGCGCGACCAGTTCGCAAACGATCCGGGCATCATGGCCGGCACCAGCCGGCCGAACTATGCCAAGACGGTCGACCTGGTGACCAAGGCGGCGATCAAGGAAATGATCGTTCCGTCGCTGCTGCCGGTGCTCGCGCCGATCGCGGTCTATTTCGTGATCACGCTGGTTGCTGGCCAAGCCAATGGCTTCGCCGCGCTGGGCGCGCTGCTCCTCGGCGTGATCGTCGGCGGGCTGTTTGTCGCGATCTCGATGACTTCGGGCGGCGGCGCATGGGACAACGCCAAGAAGTACATCGAAGACGGCCATCACGGCGGCAAGGGCTCGGAAGCCCACAAGGCCGCGGTGACCGGCGACACGGTCGGCGATCCCTATAAGGACACCGCCGGTCCGGCCGTCAACCCGATGATCAAGATCACCAATATCGTGGCGCTGCTGCTGCTCGCGGCGCTCGCCCACGGCTGAGGCGCGGGTGTGAGTCCCCGCGAAGGCGGGGACCTCGTGCCAAATGGCTCCAGGCTCCCGCCTTCGCGGGAGCTTGCGAGCAGGGACTGGAGGGCCCCGCCTGGCAAGCCGCCGGGCGGGGCCTTTCCGTTGACGGGCCGGCGATTGCCGCTGGATGGCGTTGACATTCGCGCCGCGCGCCGCAAATCCGGTTGCAGATGACTACCGAAACCTTCCCCACCCCGGAACAGCTGGTCGAGGACCTGCTCGAACTGCTTCGGCTCGAACCGGGCGAGGACGATCATTTCACCGG